>CAZYDN010000016.1:0-17450 GCA_964646315.1 uncultured Candidatus Saccharibacteria bacterium | reverse complement strand
ACAGGTCATTTGCTATGTAGAGCGGAATGAACGGGATGAGAAACAAAGGAATAAGGACAAGCCAGCGAGCCGTGGTTCTAATAGTCATATGCCTAAGAATATACCACTTAGTTTAAGGCGCCACCTTATGGGTCGTTTACAGGTGATAAGGTACATACTATGCCCGTTACCCAAGACCCACTACTGAAACGCCTTATTCTGTGGGCTGAAAGAATTACCAAGATTGACCTATCCTACCTCCTCAAGGGAGGGGTTTGGCTCGTACTCGGCCAAGTATCTATATCAGGACTAGCGTTCCTAGCCTCGATTGCCTTTGCTTACTATGTATCAAAGGACGATTATGGCACCTATCGATTTCTTCTTTCTGTTTTCTGGAGCCTTACTGCATTTGGTCTTTCTGGAGTACCGACAGCACTCGCCCGTGCAATAGCAAGGGACGATCACGGAGCATACTGGCACGCATTGAAACTTTCACTTTTGGGCAGTATCCCTATGGCGATTATTTCGTTTGGAATGTCTGCGTACTATGCCTTGAATGCAAACCCCCTACTTGCCTATGGCTGCCTTGTTATAGGAATACTCGGACCATTTATGCAGGCAGCATACCTGTATGGAGCCGTGCTCGAGGGAAAGAAAGCGTTCCGTGAAAATGCTGTTGCAGGAATCCTACTCAATCTTGTTCCTACACTCGGACTAATTGCACTTATGCTCATCTTACATGAGCCCGTGGCGTTTCTTGCCACGTTCCTTGGAGCAAGCGTACTCACAGGCACACTTATATCGATATATACCATTCGAAAGTTTCATATTTCTTTTACCCGCAAGACCAACGCGGAGTTTCATTCACTCGGACTGCACCTGAGTGCTATGAATATTTTATTCACTCTTTCGCAACAAGCAGACAAATTGCTAATTTTTCATGCACTAGGTCCTGTTAATCTGGCAATATATACCTTTGCAGTTTCAATTCCCGATCAACTTCGGGCAATTCTTGGCAATCTAGAGACCCTTTCGTTTCCTAAGTTTGCTAAACGCCCTGTTCACGAAATTCTACCTACGCTCGGAAAAAAGCTGTGGGGACTGACAGGGATTATTATCCTGATTGTCATTTGCTACATCGTAGCTGCACCATTTCTCTTTTCTATTCTGTTTCCTGCATATATGGATTCAGTTCTTATTTCACAAGTGTATGCACTTTCGCTTATTCCGGTCGGAAGCGTAGTTCCACTCAGCTTGCTTCAAGCGCACGCAGCAAAACGTGAACTGTATATTTTTAATACTGTTATTCCTATTCTTCAGATATTCACACTTTGGATGGGCATCCTGTTCATGGGCCTACTTGGTGCAATTCTCGCGCGCGTACTTACTCGTTTTGCCACCATGGCTCTGAGTCTTATTTTAGTTAAGACATATGCACTTCGCCACTCCTGACCAGGCCTCGTAGCGAGGAAATGCCGTACGATGATATCCTTGTAGGTATGGATGACACTCAATTAATTCAGGAGGAAGAATACACCTTTCCTTACCATCATATTCCCCAGATAGAGCCCTTTTCCCAAACACGGTCTCTCTGGTGGGGGTATGAGTACGCAGCCTATCTTGCGTATATTCTTTCTGAACTTTCTTCTCGTTCATTCGATTCCCTAATAGATATTGGTTGTGGAGACGGTCGCCTTTTAGCTGAACTCGCTTCCACAAGTCATGCCAAGCTCCACGGCACTGACTTTTCAGACAAAGCTCTTTCCTTCGCGCGAGCCTTTTCACCATTGGCAGTATCATTTTCTAAGAATCCACCCGAAGAGAAATTCGACATTTTTACTGCAATTGAAGTGTTTGAACACATTCACCCTGATGACGCCGACGCCTTCCTGGCAACATGTGCGGAATCAGTAAAGGCAAATGGTATTGGGATTATTTCTGTACCCACTACAAATATTCCCCTGAACCCTAAACACTATAGACACTTTACTGAGAACACATTCAGAGAAGCGCTCGAGAAAAACTTTATCGTTGAACGTATTGTGCACCTCAACGGACAAACGCTAGTGGCCAAAATTGTTCAGCGGTTGCTTGCTAACCGTTTCTTTATCCTCAATTGGCAACCTGCGAAAGATTTCTTGTATCATTGGTACATTCGTACCAGTCTTTTTGGCACCCCCACTAACGCTATACGCGTCTTGGCGGTAGTTCGCAAACAGTAAATTACCCCTGTTTTCTGCAGGCAATATATACCCCCGAACTCATAAGCACCGGGACAGTGTCTGTTCGCCCAATATCGCCGTACCGCCGTACAAGCAGCCAATCAAGCTTTGTGAACGCATATGTAACAAGTAGCAATATTCCTTTTGTTATTTTCCCTCCACGCAAATCTGTCTGAAACATGATGCGTTGTAATAGAACCGCTATGGTGAGGAATGCGTCTGTTTCAACCTCTTCCTCTAAGATTTCCCAACGGGTAAATAGAGATCGTAATCCATATGGGGTAAAGCGCCAGTAATCTCCTGGCGCATCATGCACAGGAAACAGGAAGCGTGTGGTGAGAATGAGCGTTCCCCCGGGACGGAGTACACGATACATTTCGTCGATCGCCTTTTGTGGATTCGGAATATGCTCCAATACTTCAGTACAGAGAATAGTGTCGTAACTCTCGTCCTTAAATGGCATAGCTTGAGCATCCCCCACTATCTGAGGGTTTCGTGCCGGGTCAATATCAATTGTGGTTCGATTTGGAAAAATTGTGTCCTGATCAACTCCTCCTGAACCCACATCGAGCACCATCTCCGTAGTGGCGTACTTTGCCAGAAATGCTCGTATTTGCGGTCGAGTGATTTTGTTCATGTTTATTCTGACTTTCCAATAAAACCAAGAATAGTGCGTGCGCGATTCTCCCACGTAAACTTGCGCGCGAGTTCCTTTGCACACTCTCCAATCTTCGTTTGTAACGATCTGTCTTCAGCGATTTGCCGAATGCCTTGTGATAAGGCTTCCGCATTATCGGGCTCCACGAGCACTGCTGTGCGTTCATCGAGAATTTCTCGTATTGATGGTATGTCTGAAGCGACAATTGGCTTACCTGAAGCAAGATATGTAAAAAGTTTAAGCGGAGATGTGTACTTTGCAGATAAGGCGTTTTTTGCGGTATTTGGAAGCAGAAGAATGTCTGCTGCAGCTTGATTATTTGCGAGTTCTTTGTACGGACGATAACTCAGGAAAATAACGTTTGGATTCTCTCTACGGAGACCCTCAATCTCTCCTGCCTCCGCACCGATAACCACAATCTGCACATGCGACGGAAGCAGTTTCGCTGCCCCGTACAGAGCCCTCATCCCCTTCCAAGCATCAGTTCGCCCGATATATAAAGCAAGGACTTTATCCTTTGGAAGTCCAAGACGCCCACGTGCGACTTCTTTTGGTTCTGGATGAGCAAAGTCGCGCAAATCGACCGCGTCAGGTGACACAAATATCTTCCTGTCCGGAAAACCTGCTGCGATAAGTTCTTCTCGTATATATGAGGTAAGCACTACGAATGCTCGTGCGTGCTTGAGTAGTCCTGCACCTCGCGCTCGCATGCGCGGCGTAATATCGTGCACTTCGTAGACAAAATCTTTGAGTAGGAACGTGCCTGGCAGTTCACGCGTATAGACCAGGTCATGTCTGTGTAGTGCCAAATACATCCTCGAGGTCATCAAGAATGATAATGTTCGGAGCCAATATGTAAGAGATGATTTACTTCCTGCCGCAATATCTATACACGGCACTCTTATAATCTTAAATACTGGATCTGCACCTACGTAAATAAACGGATCTACTTTTGGGGTTTTGGCACGCCTTGGGACTAACAAAGTAACCTCATGACCCGCTTTTGCGAACGCTTCACACATTTTCATTATTTGAATGAAATGTCCCCATTCGTCAGGTATTCGGGCTGAGGACATGTATGCAATCTTCATGCTGTAAGTGTAACCGCAAATTGTTAGCGAGGCGATTATTTGACAATATGGTGTACCTATTTTACGGTATTGATAGCCGTACTTTAATTTAACGGGATACCCCATGGATATTACATTTCTGGAACTTCGAGCTCGCTTTGATGACCTCTTCACAAAGGTGAATCACGTCCGTATCAAGTCCAGGAACACACATCGTGGACACAGCGCGGAGCATGATGCTTTGGTAGCAATGATTGCCACGCGTATCGCTCCAGACCCACGCACTGCAGAAAAGGCCTTCGTCGCCGGTATCCTTCACTCACTTGATAGAGTGGCGGGTGACGAATTTGAGTCAATACTCGACGAGTGTCTGACTCAGCTTGTTCCGAACCAGTTTACGCCATCCGAGTCGGACGAAATTCGTGACGCGGTAGTTCGACACGGAGAACATAAGGATGCTGCGGGCGTGCGGTCTCTTACCTTGATCACACTCATGGACGCAGACAAACTAGCAAACATGCAGTTGCTCGCAATTGCACGTGCGGGCCAGTTCTATCCAGACGTGCCGGTTATTGAGACTGAGTTTGTCAGCATGCGTAATCCAAATTCAACATATCACTCACCCACCAGTATCATTGAGAACCTGTGGGGGTTTGTTGAGTGGGGAGAGCCAGGATGGCTGCAGCTACCTGAAGCAAAGCGGATGGGTGTAGTGCTCGCTGCGCGCATGAGGGAGTTCATTCTCCTTGCGGAAGCTCCTTATAAGGAATTCGGAATTGCAGGTCATGTAATCTGAACTCAGAAGGCGGGGAATTAGTTCCCCGCCTTTCACCATTAAATATGCTTGAGGAATTGCTCTGAGTGCTTGGTTGGATTCTGATACTTTTCCATATCTGCATCGACCATCATTTTTACTAATTCTTCGAAACCAACCTGTGGCTTCCAGCCAAGTTTTTCTTTTGCCTTTGTTGGGTCCCCGAGAAGATGCGGCACATCGAGTGGACGCATGAATTCCTTCTTTGTTCTTACATAGTCTCTGTAATCAAGACCGACGTGCGAAAATGCCACTTCACAGAACTCCCTAACCGAGTGCGCTTCTCCTGTAGCAATGACAAAATCATCAGCCTCCTTTTGCTGAAGAATTGCCCACATCGCTTCTACATAGTCGCCTGCAAAACCCCAATCTCTTTTTGCATCTAAGTTACCGAGATTCATCTCGTTCACGTAGCCCATCTTGATGCGAGCTACTCCATCGGTAATTTTCTTGGTTACAAACTCAATGCCGCGAATTGGTGATTCGTGATTAAAAAGGATTCCTGAACTCGCGAACATATCGTAACCCGTGCGGTAATTCTGAGTAACCCAGTGCCCATAAAGTTTTGCTGCTGCATACGGGCTCATAGGAGCAAATTTGCTTTCCTCATTCTGGGGCGGCAGGGTCGAACCATACATTTCCGAAGTTGAAGCTTGATAGAACTTAATTGTTGGATCAGTGAATCGAATAGAATCAAGCATGCGTGTAACTCCGAGACCCCCCACCTCACCGGTTGCAATAGCCTCGTCAAAGGAAACACCCACGAAGCTCTGGGCTGCCAAGTTGTAGACCTCGTCTGGTCTAGAGGTCCTGAGGGCTGCCATTATCGACGTCTGATCAATGAGGTCCATTGGCACGAGTTCGATATCTTTCTTTACATCGAGATAATGCAAGCGCCAAAAATTGCGTGTTGAAGAACGGCGGTACCCTCCAAACACCTTATATCCCTTGCTAACAAGGAATTTAGCTAGGTAAGCTCCATCCTGTCCTGTAATTCCTGTGATGAGTGCGCGTTTTGCCATATGAATAGATGAATATTACTTCCTTTGCGCCTTCTGGTACACCTCTTCGAGTGCGCTCATCATTTGGCGGGTGCACGCGCCAAGCTCTACGAGCTCTCCCGCAAGCCTGACACTCTCTTCAGAAAGTCGGGTGTATTCCGCTTCAGAAAGCTTAGCGACACACGTAAGTGCCTGTGACAGCGCAACGATGTCATCGAGCGGTACTAGATAGCCGTTTTTATTATCATGCACAATCTCAGGAAGGCCTGCGGTATCGTACGCAACGATTGGCTTCCCTATTGCCATTGCCTCAGTCACTGACATGCCGAGACATGCGCGAGGCGTGTTTGAAGCATCACAATACACATCAACGGCACGATATAGAGCAATAAGATCTTCCTCAGATAGACCAGTAAAGAAGTGAGAGCGATTAGCTATCCCGTACTCCTTAGTAAGTTCTCGAAGCCACGTAGCGTCACCTGGACCACAAATTACCGCTTGAGCATTCAACGATGCATCCATCATCGAGATGGCTTCAATCATGTGATCATGTCCTTTACGTGGAGACAGTGAGCCAACAGCCACGACAAGGAACGCATCAAGGGGTAGCCCAAGGCGCGTGCGCGCTTCTTCTTTTGTTAGTGGGCAGTCTCTATATTTTTCAAACTCGATACCTGCATATATAACCTTCACTTTTTCTGGAGATACGAATTCGGCAGGACCCTTTCCGCAGTAATAACTCGGAGCAATAACTAGCTCAGGAATGGTGAGTAACTCTTTCCAATAGGCTGTTCGATGCGCTTCCCCACCACGCAGCTTGAGGATGCTTCTGTCATGAACTTCAGCGTATGTATCGAATACAATAGGTATGTTTCTTCGTACGGCGATTTGCGCCGCCATGAACGTACGAATGATTGCCGCCTCTGACAAAATAAGATCCGGTTTAAATGATGCCACTATTGAATCCAAGAGAACTCCGTGTGCGGCATTCACCAACGCTTCCCTTGATAGGAATCGGTGTGCGCACACGTACGCCCACACCAGACAACCATACAGATACGGATTGCGCAGTGCGTGTGTAAGAATAAAACCTACTTTTGTAAGTTTTGTCGGCGCGTGATCGTAGTCAAAAAAATACGTACCTCCTGCCCCCAGATCATCTTCGTGCTCATGTCGATACACAAAGGCAAGACCTACTTGATGCCCGGCTTCACGCATAGAACCCGCAATAAGCAGCGCGCGTTTTGGAATACCAGCGTACGGTGGAGGAAGACTCTCACCAACATTACCTGTCATTAGAAGTCGCATGGCACTCGTACTTACACCGATAACGCTTCGGCCACTTGCTTTATTTGGGCAACGACGTACTCTTGTTCTTCCTCGGTGATGTCAGTGCCACTTGGAATATAGAATCCTTCGCGACCTGCACGTGACGCCACGGGACAATCCTCAGACTTGGTGAAACCCTGTTGTATATAGATCTCTTGATCATTGAATGGAATAAAGTCTTCTCGACTCTCTACTCCGCGATCAGCAAGCTCTTTCATGAAGGCAGCTCTCTTTCCCAAAAGAGAACCTTCAAGCAAGATGTTAAACATCCAGTACACATTTTTTGCGTACTCTTTTTCTACCGGGAGACGGAGCCCTGGAATGTTCGCCAGATGCTTTAGGTAGTACGCTGCCATGATTCGCTTTCGATTGATTATGTCGTCAGCATGTGTCATCTGGGCTGCACCGAAAGCAGCCTGCATGTTGGTCATACGGTAATTGAAACCGGTGTCGGCATGCATGAATTTATTTGCGGTGCCAAATGCGAGCGACTTAAGCGAACGAGCCTTATCAGCAAGCTCCTTGTTATTTGTAGTAATCATTCCACCCTCTCCGGTGGTAATGATTTTATTTGCATACAAACTAAAGCAACCAACGTCGCCAAGTGAGCCGGTTCTGCGTCCTTTATATTCAGCTCCGTGTGCCTCGGCGGCATCCTCTACCACATACAAGTTATGCTTCTTAGCTACTGCAAGTATTGGATCCATGTCTGCTGGGTGTCCGTAGATGTGAACCACAATAATAGCTTTCGTCCGTGACGTAATCATTGCCTCAAGGAGCGAAGGATCCATATTGAGTGTGTCTGGCTCTGAGTCTATTGGCACCGGTATTGCCCCCTGATACAGCACAGAAAAAAAAGTAGCCATGTTGGTAAATGTAGATACCAACACCTCGTCTCCAGCCTTAATACCAAGCGCTACGAGCGCAAGGTGAAGCGCGGTTGTGCCGTTACTTACCGTAACCGCTTCCTTCACACCACAAAAATCCGCAAACGCTGTTTCAAACTTTGTTGTGTACCCGCCACTAAATCCCGATATCTCAGTACGATCGAGGGCGTCGTTTACGTACTCTTTCTCAATTGCACCGAAAAGTGGTTTACCAACAGGTACATGCATATTAGGAAACGAGCGGCTGCTCGAGGCGAATCACGTCCTTTTCATAATCTTCCCCATTACGCGGCCCCTTTGTGAGTGATAGCGTAACTGAGTCTTCTAGCGCTTTGAGAGCATGGTGCTCTCCGATTGGATGCTTAACGACATCACCAGCAGAAATTACTTGTGTGCGTAACTCTCCATCAAAACCATCACGAGTGTAGCATTCAAGCTTTCCTGAGATTACGTAGTCCCACTGAATACTGTGTTCGTGGTAGTGATTTGCTCGCACGGCCCCTGCGGCATAAGTAATAAGCGTTACCGCGTCAATTTGCTCATGAGTAAGAATGTCACGTATTTGCCCACGAGCGTCTTCGAAGTTTATTTTTGTGCTGTGAATTTCCATATATAGTTGATTACGCCCCAGGAACAATGCGAGGAGTCGGGATAGGAATAATAAATTTACCTCCCTGCTCCACGAACGTTTGATTATTCTTCATAATTTCAGGAGCAAAATTCCACGCGAGAAGCAGTGCGTAATCAGCTCCTTCAGACAATAAAGCTTCATCTGATTTTATAGGAATACGAGAGCCCGGCGTAAACCTACCAATCTTAAGTCGAGCCTTTTCAGTTGCAAAAGCGACATGACGATTTGTAATGCCACAGTAGTTTAATAGCGTCATACCTTTTGCAGGAGTAGAAACAACTGCAATCTTTTTCCCCTCAGTGGTGAGCCGTTCTATGAGTGACATGAGGTCATGACGATTCTGCGCTACGCGCTCCGCAAATTCAGTAAGTGTGTTGAGTGCATGCATACCTGAACACTCCTCTTCAGCAAGCATTTTGGTAACACTTTCGTCAATTGGACGCACACCCTTTGTGCCGATATATACTCGGAACGCACCACCATGTATAGCAGATTCCTCTACCGCAAAGACTTCCTTCCCAAACCTCTCAGCGAGAAGCGTAACTGGCTTGAGTGACAGATACGAAAGATGTTCATGATATACCGTGTCGTACTGCAACTCGCGAAGAAGATTGCCAAAATACGGTGATTCAAATATGAATACCCCATCGGTATCAAGTAGAGCTGCGTTAGCAGCAAAGACTTCGTCTATGTCGTCGATGTGTGCAAATACGTTTGTACCTACAATTGCTTTCGCAGTACCGTGCTTCTGCGCGACCTCCTTAGCAGCATCCACTGAGTAAAAGGCACAGATGGTTGGCACTCCTTCCTCGTTCGCAATTTCAACTATATTTGGAGCTGGATCAACACCTGCGACACTCATACCGCGGTCGCGAAACGATGAAAGCAGTGTGCCTACGTTACTTCCCACATCAACGACAAGAGACTTCTCAGGAAGGTTGAGTCGCGCGCATACCGCTTGAGCAAAACTATCCCAATGCTTCTTTCCTGTTGCGGTCGTGGACGACTCGTACGGGTAATCAAATTGATACAGGACGCGCGGATCCACGATGTGCGTAAGTTGAGATAGTCCACACGAATCACAGACGGCCACCTTGAGCGGATAGGCTATTTCAGGAACGTCTCGTTCTTCCTCTGTACGGAATTGATCAGCTGGTGGTGTCTGACCTAGGTCGAGATACTCGATAAGTGTTTGACTCTTACACATACGACAGGTCTCTGCTCTTTTACAGAGGCTTTCGACAGCTTCTCGTTGTGTATCCTTCATTTCCATACTCATGTACTGATTTTAGCTCTTTTTTTGCCATACCGCACCAAGGGTCCAACGGGTCGTATCGACCGGGGTTTCCCACTCTGGAAAGAGGCTCTCATGAAGTAATTCTAAGCCAGCTTCTGCGGCCAGCTCATGTAATTCGGTCCTATCCCAACCACGAACTGCATGAACTTCGGTCGAACGGTCGGTGAGCACCCCATCCGAAATTTCGAGTAATTCAATGGAAAGAGAGACTGCGGGCCCGTCTTGAGCAACAACTTCGGTGAGTCGATAGAGATCGATAGTATCCTTTGAGAATTTCTTCCATCTGCTCTCAGGAGGTGAATTGCGTACAGCATCCCCATTCCAGCAATCTAGAACAACAATGCCGCCTGCACGCACACTCTGCGCGAGACCAAAAAAAACCTGAACCAGCTCCTCCTTTGTGGAGCAATAACTGATTACATTGAAAAGAACAACAGCTGCATCAAATTTTTCAGCAGGCTCCTCAATAGAGCGCATGTCCCCTACTGCCAAATGGACGGAGGTTATTCCCGCTTCAGAGAGTTTCTGTTGACCCAACTCAACCATTGATGGCGAAAGGTCTATGCCAGTAATATCGAAGCCTTCTTGAGCAAGCAGAAGCTCGTAATTTAGTGTTCCAGCCCCTACAGAGAATAGTCTGCCAGTAGTAATTCCAGATTCATGCAATGCACGGAGTGCGTAGGCTGCCTCTTCCGCATAGGTTTTGCCTGCGTACATAAGGTCGTAATGACGAGCGTATAGAGCATTGAATGTAGACATGAGACTTTACGTTATGTAACTAAGTGGGCTCGAAGAGTATCTGCAAACACGTGCGAAAATGAATCGATGCGAAGGTACCGTTCATACGCATCTCGTGCTCGCCGCTGCATGTCTTCAAATTTTTCAGTTGACACATGTGCGTGGAATCTGGCGAGAACATCTGCGATACTATCGACATCTTTCCAGTCTACATACACACAGAAAGCACGGTAATCGATTTTGTCTTCACATGGCAGTACGCACGCAGTATCAAGAAAGACAGGGATGCGTCCAAGCGACAATGCTTCATAGAAACGCACCGATGCATTCGCGTCTCCTCGCACGCACAGCGCATAGTCAGACCCATCAAGTGCATCAACAAATTGTTTTCGTAAGTCGACGACATCACCTTCCATAGTTTTGACGTGACCAGAGTAGGAATTACGATTTGTAATGTTTGCATGAACCTTTGAGGAAGTCGCAAGAGATCTAAGGGCACGAGCTCGGAACAAGATTCCCTTATGCTCTGCACCTCTCTTCGGATCCACGAGCGCGCTCACCGTCACCGGCAACTCCTTGATCCAAGTTTTTAAAGTTCCTATTCTGGATTGACCTGCCCATCCCGTAAAACCAACAGACGGTACTTCAGGTTTCTTGCGAGGCACCAATACTCCGTTTCGATACTGTAGAAGTAAATCTTCTGTTGGAAATGGGACAGTGATTTCATTTTCCCGCTTAGAGTAGCTGTATTGACTCACGCGAAGCACCACGCAATTTGGAAGATCTATGGGATGTTCTATATCCCCCGCCCCATCGATAAGAAGCGGCTTGTGTGCCTGTTGTGCCTCACGGATTATCATCGCGAGACGTTCAGGATTTGCGACCTTCAAGCGATCGTAGTGATAAGGCACGAGCACGTAATCAGCATCCTCAATACGTGATACGAGTTCAAAATCCTCTTTCGAATATTGATACTGTTCCACGGCCGCTTTCACAAATGGCATGGAGTCCTTTGCTGCCACTCCCCAAAACGGAAAAAGGATATCGACGTGCGTATAAAGACTTGGTTCACGATAGTGCTCACCTACATACAAACGAACAGGATTCATAGTTTTGCGGTCGCACAAAACCCAAGTGCGTAGTCAGCTGGATCATACTTCTTTCTAAGGCGACGCGCCAAAGCAGTGAACAGTACGTCGGCACCCTGCACGATGGAGTGAGTAATGGGCGCCAGTAAATCTTGAATTCTTCCAGGGAGAAGTCTTTCCAAAAAAAGCCATTGTGCGCTAAATACCCCCGACCCAAGCGGAGACACTTCTATATCACTAAACCCAGCACTAGTAAGTGCACGTACCAATGCTTCCTTACTGTACCTATGGAAGTCTGAGGGAGACGCATGATACGGGAAAAGATACGGAACAACAATAACAATCGACCCACCGGGCCTTACTACTCTTGCGCATTCGCCAAGAAGTAGTCGATACTCAAACACGTGCTCCAACACGTTCATAAGTAATGCGTGATCATATGAATTATCCGGAATCGGTAAGGACTCCTCGAGATTCGCTACGATATCAGCGCCTAGTTCGGGAGAAATATTAACGGTAGTTACTCGAGCTTCAGTAGCAATTTGGAGCGCATACTTTGAGCGTTTCTCCCCTCCCAGATCAAGAACGTCTCCTGAAAGAGAGATGCGCGAGAGTGCCTGATGTTCTGCTTTGCGAAGTAAAGTCATAGGAAATATATAGTGACTACAGTATAGCTGCTTGGAGTTTACGGGCGAGCATTGTCAAAGACTCCTGCTCCGCAATTTCTTTCAAGCGTGCCCGCTCCTCTTCCCTAGCTCCCGATGGGGTTTCCAATATATCCCGCAACTTTATTGCTAGCGAGGAAGCATCAGTAAATGCGGACTCTCCATTAGTCATGGTCGACAAATCTTCGCTCACGGCCAAGACCAGACAGCCTGTAGCAGCTGCTTCAAATAGAGTTTTATCAAACATGCCTGAGCGAGAGCAGTTAACAAAAATATCATGGCTTGCGTACAGGGAGGGAGTTTCGTCGTGAGGCACGCCTGGAGAAAATGTAACCTGTGAAGAAAGCCCTAGCTCCTCCACGCGACGTACCAGTGAGGCGTAGTACTCTTCATCAACTGGTAGCGGACTTCCCACTATGGATGACGTGAAGGAAACACCTTCCTGATGCAAGAGCCCGAGTGCCTCGACAAACATATCGGGACGTTTCGAGGGAGCGAGACGGGCTAAGAATAGTATTGAGCCGGGTGCACGCTCTGCTAAGCTTGTTTCATTAAAACATGAGAGGTCTACTCCGACTGGCATAAGTATTGTCTTCTTGTACTTTGCAGTGTACGAATGCTTGGAGGTGCAAAATACTTTTGTACAAAACAGCGAAGCAATATCCGTAACCCACGAGCCCACGTAGTGGTTGCGCCACATATAAACCCGCTTACCAAGCAACTTCCATAACGGGCCAGCAATCAAGATGTATTCCTGGTTCATGTGAACGAAGACAGCGTCATATTCATGACGCAGCTTCCATGCGAGAAGTTTAAAACGAATAATGTACACAAGAGGAGACACTCTCCCTTTCTCCTTACCGAGCGAATGTATGCGCACATTCTGCGGAAGATCGTGTACTCCTTCCTTAAGACAGATTACTTCTAGACGCTCATAGTAGGGTGCGAGCATTCGCACCCACTCATGAAAAAAGCCAAGTGTCGGACTTTCCTTGTCTACTTCCTGAGCAACTACGAGAAGTCTCATAAAAAATATTACTGCTGTGGCTCACTGAGTGATGTCAAAAACGTTTCATGTTCTTTGAACCATTCCATAAAACTTTCGATTCCCTCTTCTACAGTTACCTTCGGTACGAATCCGAGATCTCGCTTCGCACTACTACAGTCAGCAACCGTTGCCGGCACATCTCCTGCCTGAAGCGGAAGCATGCGTACCTGCGCCTTTTTTCCTGCGCTTTTCTCAATGAGTTTTACAAAGCGCAGAAGGGGCACAGCTTCGCTACCTCCCAGATTATAGAGGCGGTATTTTTTCTGGGGGGCCTTTTGTATCTGCGACTGTATGGCACTCACGATATCTGACACATGGGTGAAGCTGCGCTTCATGCGGCCATTATTGTAGAGGTCGATAGGTTCTCCTGCGAGAATACGGCGGGCAAATTTAAAGAGTGCCATGTCAGGCCTGCCCCACGTTCCATACACGGTAAAGAACCTAAGTCCTATCATTTCCATCTTGTAGAGATGATGGTACGAATACGCGAGCGATTCGTTTGCCTTCTTCGAAGCTGCATATATAGAAATAGGAGTATCGACACGATCAGTTTCAGAGAATGGTTGTTTTTTGTTGGTACCGTACACCGAACTCGACGACGCGTAGATAACCCGGGGAAGATTTAGTCTGTGCGCAGCCTCAAACACATTCAATGTGCCGAGATAATTCGCTTCCGCATAAGCCCACGGGTTTGTAAGTGAGTATCGAACACCCGCCTGTGCAGCAAGGTGTACTATTTCAGCTGTCTTACTTTCACGGAGCACTGTTTCCAGCTTGTCGTAATTGGCGAGGTTTATTTTATGAAAGGAGAATGCTGGATACTTTCGCAATTCTCGTAGTCGTGCGTGCTTCATGCGCACGTCATAGTACGGACTTACTAAGTCCACCCCAACAACTACATACCCTTGATCAAGTAACAGTTTACTCAGATGGAATCCTATGAACCCCACTGCCCCGGTCACACACACAACTGATTTTTTTGCTTTTGCCATACGCTAGATATTCGGACCGTAAACACCCTGAACCAGATCCTCATCCTTTTTTGTCGAACGAAGTAACTGTAAATTTTTCTGTTCCGCTGCTGCAAATACCGAGATTCCGAGTGCGTCCTCAGGTCTAATTTCAGCGTAAAGCGCATGAAGCGCCGCGAAATCCTTAATAAAACAATGCCCTCCCGCTCCTCTCCCCGTTTTATGAATAGGGTTTGAGTACCGGTTACTTATGTAAGGGTCTGCAGCTATCGCGTCCCCTATCGGGATCCAATTCTGTCCAAGAGACTGCGCGAGGTCATACAGCATATTAAAGAATACGACCTGAATATAGCCACTCGTGTTGTGAGCGTACTTAAATATTTCTGCTTCGGTACTCGTCATAACCTTTATGAAGGGTGCCGGGGGGAGTATATCGAGAACGTACTTTCCTGCCGCCTGATGCGCTTCCGTATTTTCGGAAATGCCAACCACTGAAGCAAAGGGGGTGGAGACATCTTCTCGAGCAGTGACTTCTGAAAGAAACTCAGGAGAATACATGACAATGCGGTCTGGATACTTTTTCTGAATACGCACCGTGGTTCCAGGGAGAATGGTTGATTTTATGACGACCGTCTTACCGATACCAACTAGATCTATTGCTCGTTCGACAATAGACGCATCGAAACCTGTAGGAGTTGTTGGGGTTGGCACACCGACAAACACCACATCACACTCAGCAATCCGGGCCTTATTTGCTACAAATGGCTCTTCGAGTGCATACCGAATCACCTCAAAACCTCGCTGTTCGAAATCATCAGCATAATTTTTACCCACATACCCTTGACCAATGAATCCAATGAGGGGCTTTTCATTCATGTTTTTCCGAGTTACTCCGATAATACGCGTTTACTAACCACGAATCAAACAGACCTTATGGCAGTTCCGTGAGCGAATGAATGACAGGCCAACGACCGTCTCCTGCCCCACCATCACGACGCATTTCAAATATCTGTGCACCCGGACACCTGGCCTCAAATATCTCAAGCTCAATAGGAGCATCATCCACAAACACAGGTGAGGTTCCATATATACCTATGTGAGGACCTATCACGTCTCCTTTACGAACATCATTTGTATATATCGTTGAAATACGAGGTATGCCTGTAATAGCACTCTCAACTTTTGCTTCTTGAAACTTTCGAACACCGTATGTGATGATCATCACTCCGTTCTCCTTCTCTCTTAAAAATCCCGCAGCATCCTCGTACAGATACTTTGAGAGCGCTCCTGGAGCAAACCCGAACGAAGGCTCCGCTACATACAAATCTACAAAGAGAGGTCGGTTGCCGTCTGCTTTTTCAAAAAGAGGTCCCGCAACGGGGTCTTCTCGAAGATCCGCCATAAACCTATCGGTATCAAATATCGTTCTATCGAAATCAAGGAAATACATCATAGGTCTATTCTACGTGAGCAAAGGCCTTAGCGCCTCTGCAAGCAGTACAGGGTCGTGACGCATAAGGGAGCGACGAATGGGGTCGTTTGGCAGTGGCGGAACTATATTTACCGATGCCAGTGACGCCCGTATTACCCGAGAGTCGGAGACAAGGTCGTCTTCTACCGGATACTCCCCCTCTTTGGCGTACCAACTGAGCACCTCTTCGGGAAATTCACCCTGATGCACAAGTATGTGGTCAGGTACCTTACCGGTATAGGTACCTATCTCTTTCACGTGGTCCCCAAGTGAGTACTCATCGGTCTGCCCCATCTTTGTGAAGAGATTCGCCACGTACACCAAACGTGCGTTTGAAGCCGCAATAGCTTCCTTCATTCCTTCTGGGAGGAGGGCAGCAATACTTGAGGTATATAAGTCCCCCGGCCCCACAATGATGACGTCTGCCTTTTCAATTGCTTCCTTAGCCTTAGCTGCCAACGGTGTTTGAGTTTCTAAATCAAGGGAAGCAATGCGAGAACGTTCTTTTACTTGCTTATCTATTTCGTGTTCATTGCGAACAATAGAGCCGTCAGTAAGTGTGGCGATAATCGTTGAGGAAGTATCGGTTGCAGGAATAACCGTCCCGCTCACCCTGAGAATTTTTGAGGCCTCTTCAAGCCCCGCCCTATCAGAACCAAGCAAATCAGTGAGTGCCGTAATGAATAGATTGCCGAGACTATGCCCCGCGAGATCACTTTTGGTGAAGCGATACGCAAACAAGTCACGCAACACATCTCCGTCTTCGGCGAGCGCCACCAGCGCCTGCCGGGCGTCTCCTGCAGGAAGAAATCCGTACGCATCACGCAAGTGTCCCGTGGAGCCGCCATCGTCTGCGGTCGTCACTACCGCACTTAGAGATAGACCAGGAATATTTCTAAGACTTGAGAGCACCGCAAAGGTGCCCGTCCCTCCCCCAATAGTTACTATGTTTTTGTTCATCCCGTTAGAGTTAGGAAACGTTTAAGTCGATTCCTTAGGTAGCGCTTCCCCATACCAGACTTAAGGTATCGTTCGCGCGCAAAGGCATCATCGACCGAACGGCAAGCTTCGTAATATATAAGCGCATAGGGTCCGCGATCCTTTGTATAACCAGCCTTGCCGTCATTATGTTGCTCAAGGCGTTTCCTTAAATCTTGAGTACAGCCGGTATACCATTTACCGTCTTTTGTACTTTGTAAAACATACACATAGTGAAATGATACCGAATCTCTAACGGGACTCATACCAGTCGAGCAAGGTCACGAGCGATTGCCTCAGGAGTTGAGTCTGTTTCTGCTAAATGTTTCTGCACAGCTGCTTCCGCATGCATAGCAAGCGTTGTGCGCGTACCAGAGTCTTCTACTAATGCTCGAATATGGGAGGCAAGTGCTGCCGGGTCTCCAACAGGTGCTGAGAGCACGTCTTCGTACCCACGAAACACCTCACCCACAATGCCTACATCTGTTGTAATAATCGGGATGCGTGCGAGCGCTGCCTCGATAAGCGTTCGTCCATACCCTTCAAACGCACTTGCTTGAATATATGCTTGCGCACCTTGCATAAGCGCTATCGCATCAGGTC
>CAZYDN010000015.1:5738-17673 GCA_964646315.1 uncultured Candidatus Saccharibacteria bacterium | reverse complement strand
TCTGCGAACTCTTTTTTATCTAAAATAATGACCATACGACTATTATTAGGGGTGTTGATAGCGTGGATAACGCGTATGGCCCTTACGTGGCGCCATTAAATTCCTCCTCGTCATTGTACATCCTGGTGAAAACATACGGGTAATCCCCACAGAGGTGGGGATTACTTTTGCTGTCCCCATAAACAATCCACAACGCGCTTCATCTTTTCCACAGATAGTCCCCAGAGTTTGTTGGCAGTTTTTCATAGGTTATCAACAACTATATCCCCAATTACGTGAGAAGCGTACGAATATCGGAGATCTCTTTTGCCAGTTCTTGGTCCTCCAGAATCTCTCGTTTTACCTTTTCGCAGGAGTGAATAACGGTCGTGTGATCACGTCCCCCAAGCTTTGTTCCGATGGTTGGGTATGACACGCTAAAGTCTTCTCGAAGAAGATACATAATCACCTGACGCGGACGCACCACTTCCCTTCTGCGGGTCTTCTCATAAATACTCTCCTCATCAATACCGTAGAATTCTGCCACTTTTGAGACCACATGCTTTACTGACACGGTTTTTTGTGGTCTTGCAAAGGATCTGAGAGACTGGCGCACCTCAGCAAGGTCTGGAGGGGTACCTTTTACTTGGGTATGACAGACAACAGAGTTAATTACGCCTTCAAGCTCACGAATTGAGCCAGAAATAGACGTTGCAATGTGTTCTACCACCTCGTCTGACAAATTTACCCCATGAACAGCCGCTTTTTTACGAACAATGGCCATGCGGCTCTCCATATCGGGTTCCCCGATATCAACCGCCATGCCACTCGCGAAACGACCGCGTAAACGCTCAGCAATATCAGGAATAGCTATTGGTGGGCGGTCTGAGGAGAAGATAACCTGCTTGTTGTTGTCATGGAAAGCGTTGAACAAATGGAACAATTCCTCCTGCATTTTCTCCTTTTTAGAGAGAAATTGGACGTCGTCCATGATAAGGAGGTCAAATTGACGATATTTCTCCTTAAAACGGTTCGCAGTACCCTGCTGGAGAGAGTCGGTATAGTCCGTACCGAACTTTTCAGAGGTTAAATAGAAGACTTTTCGGTTTGGATACATCTTCTTAAACTGGTTTCCAATAGCCTGAATAAGGTGAGTTTTCCCTCTCCCGGTGTCTCCGTAGATGAAAAAAGGGTTATATGTAAGGCCCGGACGGCGAATAGCTGCTTGGGCCGCTGTGTGAGCAAGCTCATTGAAGGCTCCCACAACAAAATTATCGAATGTGTAGCGCGGGTTTAGGTTGTCACTTTTATTTACATAAAACTCGTCTAGAGGGAGCTCTGCCACCTGCTGGGTGGGCTGTCGGCGCTCAGTCTTAGGCTTTCTGCGGTCGTCTTTAACAATCTGGTACTCAATATTCCGGTATTCGTACGAAATACTTCGAATAATTTTAAGGAGAAGAGAATGGAACTTCTTAAGGTACCAATCTCGGAAAAAGAGGCTAGGTACGCCAATATGTACGATTCCGTCACTATCAATACTTACGATTGAGGACTCACGGAACCATGTATTGAAATTTGCAGGAGAAATTGAGAGTTCTACCTGGGTAAGCACCTGTTCCCACAGCTCACGAGGCTCAAGACGGTTAGAAGAGTTGGTGGCAGTAGACATAGTAGGTATCAAAAGAAACTGATAATCACGGAACCCATCCCTCCATTCCGTATCAATCTACTGCAAACAGGATCCATCGTGGACCAAGTATACCTCTCTTCCCGGGGGAAGGAAGTGCCAGACTCCTTGCTCTCTATGGCTCAAGCTGTTAGTATCCGAACACATATGCCAAAGCGCACCTATCAACCAAAGAAACGAAAGCGCGCCCGAACCCACGGGTTCCGTGCACGTTCAGCTACCAGTAATGGTCGTCGTGTTCTCCTTGCTCGTCGTCGCAAGGGACGCGCAAAGCTTACTGTTTAAGCCATATTTTCTATGCTACCCCGCCGCTTGCGGCTCACTCGGGAGGCACAGACCCACACAGGTAAGGAAATGCGGGCCGTAAGCCCGCATTTCTCCGTATCGGTACGTCCAGGGGGTGCGGGCGCTGGAGTGGTTGTGTCAAAAAAGACTGAAAAGACCTCAGTAGGACGTCACCGCCTTAAGCGTCGTGTTCTGTCCCTGCTTCGCCCATGGTGTAGTCAAACATATTCACTGGTAGTGTATGCGCGCGCTGGAAGTCCGACACTTCCCTTCTCGGTAATTGAGGAGGAGCTCACCCCTATACTTATTAAGCTTCTCGGACGTCCACCAGTACGTTAAACTCCTATATATGACCGCCTTCTTTCATACTGTTTTATACGTTCCAATTTATAACCTCCTCATATTGCTCGTGGACAAGGTCCCTGGAAGCGATATTGGGCTTGCAGTGGTACTCGTTACCATAATTATACGGCTTATAATCATGCCGCTTTCATTTGCCGCACAGAAGACTGCACGGGCAATGAAGGGTATTGAGCCGGAAATGAAAAAAATTCGCGAGGAGCTAAAGGATAATAAGGAGGAACAGGCTCGGGCAATGATGGCCATATACAAAAAATACGGTATTAATCCGTTTGCGAGTATCCTCACCATCCTCATACAGCTCCCCATCGTCATCACGTTGTACTGGGTCTTCCACAACAAGGCGCTCCTTACTGTAGACTCAAGTCTCTTGTATTCTTTCGTTCCTATGCCCGCCATGGTGTCTCCCCTCTTTTTGGGTGTGATTCTCATTACCGGCACCAGCCTTGTGCTCGCTGCAGCCACTGCGGTCACTCAATATCTTCTTGCGCTGTACGCTATACCAGCAGCGCCCACCGTAAAGGAAGATAAGAGCATGCAGGCAGACATTTCTCGAGCCATGACCATGCAAATGCGCTACGTTTTCCCTATTATTATGGCGGCTCTTGCCTATACCTCAGGCGCAATCGCCATCTACTTCATTACGAGCAACCTATTTGGCATTGTTCAGGAATACTTCGTACGTAAATCAATGGATAAAAAGTCAAAACAAATAACGGTGTAAAAGAAAAAGCCCGCTCCTGCGGGCTTTTTCTTTATTCTGATGTGTACCGTCTCTATAAATCGTACGCCCAGAGAGAACCATCTGTCTTGTTCATGAACGTCACCACATCCTCGTCGGGATCTGTAGAAAGCCCAATCATATCGATGGTTATATTTGATACGGCCGTAGGATCGTTTATAAGCGTCGCAAGTCGAGTAGTAAGGTCAATCTTCCATAAGCGGTCCGACAATGCGTGTGCGCCCTGATACCAGCCGTCTGGAAGGTCTTTTGGAATAGCAGTAGGAACACCACAGTACAAAGAGGTGTTGTTGCGACCCCACGCACATTTTTCAGCTAGTGTTGCGACAGGAAGAGAGGTAACCGTTCTGTTTTGAACATCAATAACAGAGGTAAGTATCTTGCCCCGATACGTATAGCTAAAGAGCACAAACTTTCCAGACGGACTTGGGAGTGTTGAGAGACCGGTGAAGGGTCCAAGAATGCGAGAAAATCCTCCTGTTTTTGAGGACACAGTAAACGCGTAGCCCTCCACCTCGGAAGATGCCTTTGTTGTTGCCACAAAATCAGTCCCAAACGCCTGAAGAGTGAGCGACTGTAGGGGTGAAGAGAAAAGCGTTCGTGCACCCGTGCCATTCGTCTTCGCAACACTTGCCACAGAACCGTTTGCCCCAGGAAGAAGCGTGAACACTGTAGAAGAACCGATCACCCCGACACTCGAAAGGCCATTTTCTAAGAAATACCCCTCCCCGCCGGTACTTGGAAGTGCATATGTTGAAACAGCATCGCTCCCATCAGCAGAGAGAAATCGCACAAAAGCACTAGAACCGTCCGGTACCCAATGAGCCTCGAGAACTCCTGGAAGTGTTTTATTTCCGATGCGGGTGAGTACGCGATCATGAAAACGAAATGCATATACGTTTCCACTTGATCGCTCCACATATCTCACCTCTGTATCCCCCAGTTCAGGAGTAGAAGATCCAATTGCTGGAGTTGGCTTAATAATAATCGCCGCCGCACCGCGCGCCACCGGACCTGCAGTAATACGAATCAAGCGAGGAGCCACCACCGTACCAGCTCCTTGAACAGGTCCTGTGGGGTTTGTATCTGGGGTTTTATCTCCAGCACCGGTAAACGTTGTAGGACTCCCCGTAATTTCCGGTTTTCCGGAAAAGAAAAGGAAATACGCGCCCACAATGAGCCCAATGATGACTACTGCCGCCGCTACAATAGTGAGAATCTTGCGTGTTTTCATACTTACTTAGGTATACCGCAACACACAGCCCCTGTGGTTGCCCCACTGCAACAACCCAAAGGAATTTCTTGATATTTGTTTGTGGCATTACAGGTCTGCCCAACTGTAAGCGCTTGTATGTTTGTGTATTTTTCTACACACGAAGCTCCAGAAGTGACGGAATCTTTAGGGGCTCTGCAAACAGTAATTCCATCTTCCCCTGATTTGCAGGCTTCGGTGGCAAGTACGGTGCGCGCCGTGCCACTCCCGGGAACCTGGCAGGTAAAGACCGGTGTTCCTCCATCGGCCGTACAACGAGTGCGAGCAGCATCGCGACTGGCAGAGGTGTCGGTCCACAAATTACTCTGAGAATTGTTCGTAAAAGTGGAGTCGGTAGTTGCGAGCGTATCGAGACCGTCAATTTTAAGATCAAGAATCTTAGGATTAATGATGGAGAACACAATAACGGGAGAAAGTACCAATACGAGCCCACCAATTGCGAGCGTTATAAGGCTGCGCGCCTCCTTTTTCTCTGTTATTGAATCCCCACCCATGTACATAATGCCCGCGCGAATTATTTGAAGCACTGCCAGAACCGCCGCCAAACCAATAGAAAGTTTGTAGACGTTGTTAAGGAAATCAGGGAGGGTGGCTGCGTTTCCAGCTGACTCTATACCAGGAATACTGGTAAGAGGAACAAAGCCAAGTGAAGAAGTGTCTGCTGCGGCAAGGGCGACCGCTGGAAGTGCGAACGAAGCGAAGGTGATGAAAAGATACTGGTAACGCATAGATTAAAAGCCAAAGATGCTAAGTGGTGATTTTCCTTCTCCAAACCGCAAAAGCGTGCGGTTGCTCGCTACTTGCAATGTATTTACAAGTTTTGCACGAATCTCAAGCGTGGCACTTCCCTGCCCGCTTCCGGTGGAGCGAACAGTGATATCTTTCTGGGCTCCCTGAGCGGTGCCCCCAACGCTCCACTCAAGAGTAGGTGCAGCTGAAAAGAAGTACGGAACCGCTCGAAATGATGCTTCGGTCGTATTGAGCGTAAAGGATGTATCAATCGCCCGATCAAAATCAGGCCCTAGAAGCGGGTCATAGGGATACATTCGAACCAAAGAGCTTACAGGCACAATAGTGGTTTTAGCCTCAGCTACCACGCTCGAATCCGCACTCATAACGGTGAGGGTAACTTCCGCGTCACGATACTGAAGTGGCGCGGTAGCCACAAGGACAGAGCGACCAACCCCCGAGGCGCTCTGGAGCACCTGCTCACCCAATTTCCAGCGATAAATAAGGGTATCTGGGTTAATTGCCACATTCGCACTTGTGCGAAGATCAGGAATTGCAACCAAACGAATTCTTCCCTCTGGAGCCGGAAGAGGTAGGCCCTGGTAAAACGGGTGAACAGTGGAGGTGGGCTCCACCACAAGGGCCACATCCGCAGGGCGAACGTTTGAGGTGGCGGTATAGATTTGGCCATCAGGACCCTTAACCGTAACGGTTATCCGGGTTGTCTCGCCCGAACCACCCACCTGAATGGCTGCTGCCTGGGTACCAGTCCCCTTTTGAACCACTACTCCATTAGCAGAAATAGTAACCGTGCTCGCCCCAAGATCTACGAGGGTGCTGCGAGGACTTACCGTTACTGTTTGATATGGCTTCGGGTAGCTAGGGGTGAGAATAAATGTCACCGGATTATCACTTGTAGAATATTGCGCTTGCGCGGGGGTCGCAAAAAATAATAAAACGAATGCAAGAGTCGCAAAAAATCCAAACTTCAACATGCACACAGTATAACGCCTTATAGCTCCGCTACCCCATCATATCCTCTGAACTACGCTGCTTCTTCGTATTGCTGCATTTGCTGTTGTCTGTTGTCGTTACTGGCCTGGGCCTTATCACGCTGCTTTTTAATATCCTCCTTCCGCGTTTCCCGAATAATGATGAATGCGCCAATGGTGGCGAACGGAAGTGCGTCAATAATAGGAACGCTCTCAAGCGCCATGGTGCCAAACGAAGCCGCAACCTTCTTAAGTCCGCCTGTTCCCGAATACTTAACTCCGTGGAGCGTAAAAATAAGCCATAAACCAATACATAGAACTATTCCAATAAAAAACGAAACAACAGAACCGATAACCGTAAGGGTAAGAAAAATCTGGAGTAGATCTACAAGTATCGTAAGACAGAGAATAAATCCTGCGGTAACTCCAGATATGCGGTACCGAGTATTCATGAAACAATACTACCCTCCCATTTCCTCAAGACGATTCTTCTCTTGTTTGATGGCAAGAAGCTGCGAAGGATCAGAAGTAATTATCTGGTCCTCCGTATAGGACGCAACAATTTTAATTGCTACGTGCTTGAGTCCTGCAAAGAAAAGTCCCTCCCCTACTCCCGACTCAAGAAGCAAGAACTTCTCTTGGTCCGTAAGGTTGAATGTTTCTTGGAGCACATTAATCGTTGTTGGTGATTGTTTGAGCAACAACTGAATGGAAGAGTTGGTAAGGATAGGGCGTCCGTACGGACTTTTTAGGAAGTCCTCTACGTCCTGCGTAATTGTGGCGAGACCCAAAAAGTATTTTCGTCCACGCTTAGCGAGACTGTAAAGGAAGGATGCCGTGTCTTCCGACTTCATCATCCACCACGCCTCATCAATTACGAGAATACGCTTCTTCAGTTCGTGGCGCACCGCATTCCATATATAGTGCGTAATGATATACATCGCGACGGGCTTGAGCTCGTCCTCCATGTCACGCACAGAAAACACAACAAATTGCTTGTTAATATCGATGTTCGTCGGCTGATTGAGGAATCCAGACCAGGTACCATGAGTGTATTTTGAGAGGCGGGTCACGAGTGATTGAGAACCTTCCATGCCAGAAAGCACCTGCTCAAAATCAGAAAGAAGCGGTGGCTCTACACCGGTGAAATCGTTGTCTCCCGTAATATCTCGGAGGGCGTATGTTTCGGTAATGGCGCGATCCACAATAGCGTCTTCCTCCGGAGTAAGGCCACCGAGCATGATGCGGAAAAGCCCAACCAAATTTATGATGTTTGAGCGCAAAATATCTGCAGGCTCCTCGTCCTCCTTAACAGGAGGCAAATCAAACGGATTGATGTGATGCTCAGAAGAAAGAGAGATGTTGAACGTGCGTCCGCCTGTGGCGCTCGCGAGGTCTTCATACTCACGCTCAGGGTCAATTACAATCACATCCGTTCCAAACATAAGTGAACGAAGAATTTCGAGCTTCACCGCGTATGACTTACCGGAACCCGACTTAGCAAACACCACTGAGTTGTAGTTCTCCATCGAGAAACGATCAAAGAGAATGAGCGAGGAGTTGTGGCGATTAATACCGTACAGAATTCCCGAATCAGTAGTCAGGTCAAAAGACACGAATGGGAAAATAGATGAGAGAGGAGACGAATTGAGTTTGCTGTTTACTTCGAGCTGGTCGAGCGCAAGTGGCAGGGTTGAGCGGAAGCCCTGCTCCTGCTGAAAGAGTGCAGGCTTTGTGTAGACGAGCTTCGCGTCCAAAATACCTCGAAGCTCCCCCTCCACCTTATCGAGCTCCTCTTTTGAGTTTCCATATATGGTGATGTAGAGTCCTACATCAAATAAATGTTCTTCTGCTTGCTGAAGTTGGTCGCGAAGTGATTCAAGATCTTGGTACGCGGTATCGAGCATCGGGTCGCGCACAAGTCCCTTGTCTGCACGATCTTCAATCTGGCTTTGTACTTCTGCCACTTTGCGCTGGAAGCTACGAAGTGCGGCGCCGGTGTCTACTGGATGTACGAAAATACCCACATCAAACACACGGTCGAGGTTGATAACTGGCGTAAACCAACTGTCTGCCAGAAACCTGGGGTACGAAATCGTGTAAAATGTGCGTGAAAACTTCTCTCCGAGCTCAATTTCACGAGCACCCACCTTGAGTGCTGCGGGAGCAATAGCGTCTGCGAGGTCGAGCGCTCCTTCTGCATAAATGTCGCGAGGAAGCACCGGAGTAACCTTTGCTTCTGCTTCCTTATTTCTTCCGAGAAAATCTAGTAGTGCCATACGTGGGAGTTACAGGCGAATAGGGCTCTCCAGCTCACTCAAATTGAACGATCGGTACAAAAGCTCAATGATTTCTTCTGTTCCAAGTGGCACTGCGCGAAGTCCAGAAGACGCGAGGCCACCTGCAGCAAGTGCCATGCGCTGCTCGAGCTGAACACGGTCGTCCTCAAAGGTGTCTCCTCCAGGGTGAGCCGCTACCCCTCCCTGCTTACGGTTAAGAAACGGCATGGCGTTTACTACATCTTTTCCTAATGACGGCGTATACGGCACGATGATGTAGAACAATTTGGTCATGATGCTCGTAGAATCCATAAATCCCCGAATGAACTGTATATATTCACGTAGCTGAATGCGCATGAGTTCAGTGGTCTGAGCCTCCATGCGTTCATTTAAAAGGGCGAGATAAGGACGAATATCCATTTTGCGCGAATGCACAACAATTTCTACCGTGAAATCAAGCGTGTTCAAAAAGTTCTGGAATCCTCCCACAATTGCCCGCTGCTCGTCCTCTGACTTAAGGGCGAAGTTAATCGAAGAGCACATTAGTACGCCACGATAGCCTCCCTCTTTCAAAATAATGACGCCATTTCTGACTTCCTTTACGGGTACGAATGCCTGTGTAGCCTTTGTTTGAGCCATATTATTTAGTTTCGTCTACAGGAACAGTGTCTTTTACGTCGAGAGACCACGCTAGCTCATGAAGACGGCTTCGTGAGAGTGTCTGCAATGGTGCGCGCTCAGGAGCCTTACTCGCAGCTACCGGCCCCGCAGAGACATCCTTGGGCTCTCTCTTCCAAAGGTAAAGACGTTCGTTAGTGTAATACTTAAAACCAGCTTCTAAAACTTCCACAAAATTTTTATTGTTTACTTTGTAAAACGCGAGTGCTGCGGAAAAGGCCGCAACGGGAAGCGCAAGAACAACTCCAACCCATAATGGAAGATATAGAACAAGAATGGCGCATAGACCGATACCCCCTGCGACATAAATAAACTGCTTGAGCGTAAACGGTCCAAAAATTTTGTCCTCCACCTCAATAAATTGTGGTACCTGGTATTCCATTACGCTTTAGTATACCCGAAGAGCTGGAAAGGTCAGAAAAAATCCGCACGCGACTGTGTACGGATTTTTAATTGAAGGGCTCTCGGTATGGATCTGCGCCATAATCTTTCTTAAGTGGAGCTGGCGCAGACTGGGGAGTAAAGACAGGGCGCACAGGGGTGGGCGGTGGGGTTTGTTGTTGTGCGTGTGGCGAAGGTGCGGGCGCAACTGTAGGTGCAGGGTTTATTGCTGGAGCCGGAGCCGGAGAAGTTGGTGCTGCTTGTTGTTCAGGAGCTGGCATATATTGCGGTGCCTGCGGTGGGTACGCATATGAAGGTTGAACACTCCACTGTGGAACCGGTTGTTGCGGCCACATATATACGGGCGCTCCATACGGTACCCCGTACGGAGGGGGTGTTGGGTACATCATTTGTGGGGGCATTGCCGGCTGTCCGTACGGATACGGTGGCATTTGAGGATATGCCTGCGGTTGTTGAACGGGCGGGACTACAGGAATAGAGGCTGGCTGTGGCGGAAACGGTGTGGCCACAGGCACAGGCTCTGAACTTCCGGGCAATAGAGGGGCGGCGGGTGCGGGTGTGGCAAGTAGAGGTTTAGAAGCAGGAGGCATTGCCGGCTGTATGGGCGAAGGTGCGGGCGCAACTGTAGGTGCAGGCGTCGGGTTTTGTTCAGCCTTTCGTAGTGGAACGAACACTTGCTCGTTCACGTCTGCTACAAGCCCGCGAACCATCTCCGGTAAAATACCTGCGCGAGTGAGTGAATCTACAAATTCTTCAGGAGAAGAAATGCCAAGAAGCATGAACATAAACGCATGCTCAAACTCCCCTGCTTGATCCGCATGCAAATTATATTTTTGCGAAAGTGAAAGCGCTACGCGTGCGCGCTCAGGACCCGTTACAAAATCTTGTACAGGTTTAGGAAGCTCGCGCAGTAGTGTTGCTACTGCTTCGTTGATATCCATTTCTTGCGGTGTCGTCTCGTCGGGATTCATGTGTCTGTATCCCTATACTAACAGGTCTTTGTTAGTGTTTGTCTCCGTGTCCTCCACCTGCAGCCGGAGCGTGCGCAGCTGGCGCTGCATGACTCTCCTCTGAAGCATGGTCATCGTGCGCTGGCTTGTCTGTGGCTTCTTTAATATCAGCAAGTGCCTTTTCAATTTTCGACTTTCCAGCATTTTTTATAATGCTTGACGCTGCATGGTGATTCGCAACTCCCCCTGCCGTAGCCAGATTAACAACACTCTTGCTAGTATCATGAAGATTCTTTGCATATCGGTATTGTGCGGAGTTGGAACCAACACCAACTATTATGTTGTGCTCTTTAGATGCATCACCCTTGATTTGTGCATCGATGGCTTTCACGCTTGCATCAATCGCCTTGACACTCTCCTTATGCTCGGTCTCCGCCGTTTCGAGATCGTCACGAAGTGCTTTAATACCTGCTTCCTCCGTGGCCACGGCAGTACGGTGATTTGCCGTCATGTTCTTGAGCGCAGCCTCCTCGGTTGCAGCAAGCGCCGCATCCCCTCTTGCAAGTGCTGCGCCAAGTTTTGCTTCCTGAATCTTTCGTGCATCTGCACGCTCCGTAGCTGCGGCACGATTAATACTCTCAGCCTCTGCAATTTTTTTCTGCGTGTCTTTCTTTTTAATATCGAGCGTCTCAGCAGAAACTGTCTTGTTCTTTTCCAAACCTTCTTTTTTCTCTTTTAGGTCATTTTCCGCTTTCTTATCCGCATCAGTTTGTCGCAAAGTTTTCGCATACTTCTCACGCGCTTCCTGTCCATGGTGAACAATTGCGTCGTAACCACCCTTTTGGGCGCTACCAAGATTTAGTCCGCCCACTTTTCCAGCAACCTTGTTACCCCGCAAATCAAAACTTGCTTTCGCTCCCTTATCGGCAAATCCAGCCATAAAGCGACCAGCCTCTGTATGTCCAAAATCACTTTTGCGGATACTCTCGGCTATTTTACCGGAGGCTCTACCAACAGTTCTTCGAGCCACAAAACCGTGAGCTCCAAACGTGAGTCCTGCTGCTGTTTTAGTCGCAAATCCCGCACCATACGCACCCATTTTCTGGGCGACCATAAGTGCTGCAACCATGAACCCAATTACAATAATAAACACCACAATGACCTGCATATTTCCTGCTGTTGTAGTGGCTGTAGCAACTGAAGCGCTACTCGCAGTATTGCCCATAAGAGCATCAGCAATACTTGTATTCCCTTCCTGCAGTCCATCCACAAGCTTCAAGCTTATGAAAATCATGAGCAAATAGAGTGGCGCAAAAAAAGCCTGGTTTATGAGCTTGTGCCACCAATCCTGCGAGATTTTGTGAAGTGCGGGTATGGCCATTCCTGCAAACCCTATAGGAGAGGTCACCATAAGGAGAGAAAGAACTACTACACGTATTACGAGCATGATAGCTGCGGCAAACAACACCATAGCTGCAACCGTTACTAGTAGCGACAGAATAATAAGCATTACCGCGTAGGTATATGGTTTATCAAAGGATTCAGAAAATCCTGAAGGGAAAACTTTCGAAAGTCCGGC
>CAZYDN010000015.1:0-5638 GCA_964646315.1 uncultured Candidatus Saccharibacteria bacterium | reverse complement strand
CTCTGTGTGTTCAAAATGGTTGCGATGCCCATGAAAATGAACCCAAACAAAAGAGCGATGTTGGCAATATCACGAAGCACTCCCCATGCTACGAGCATGCCGGGAGACGTTCCAAAGTAGAGAGCAAACTGGAACACAGTGCGAATAACTACCCAGTTAAACACAACACCCGCTACGCCGAGTAAAAGTCCTGAAAGAGTAAGAAGAAGAAAGCCAATTGCACTCATTAACATTCCCGGCAAATTTAAGAAACACTGACCAATATTGCCTATGTCACACCTGTCGCTACCGCCTGGGTTAGCTCGTTCAGCAACCTTTGCTTCATCTGGGGCACGCACTACGCTCGTGGCGCCAAGACCTGTCTCTGCCGTGAGTAAGTTGTTCTTGTTGTCACGGATAGTTATGACTCTTTTCCCAGCGGATCCGGTTATATTCACTCTTGTCCCTAGAGGATAGGTCTCTTCACAATTTATATCAGTTCCATTACTAACCTCGGAACCAATTCCACCACCACACAGACCTACGTTTCCTGTGATTCTTGTAACTTCAGCTTCCGGAACAACTTTAGTAGTAAGGATGACCTGCTCGACAGCAGAAGTACCTTTTGCATAAGAAAAGCTCGGGGCAGCAAGAAACAGTAGCAGGATTGCTGATGCCAAAATTGAGGCTCGGAGGAGCTTCTTCATGGCGTTAGATTGCCTGTGACTGACAATTACTTGTCGCCAAACGGCTGAGTTGTGCATACAGAGATGGCTCTACGTCTCGCGCGTCGTTGGCTGCAGCAGATAGTTCGTCCACACTTGGAATTGCTCCGCTTGATAGCAGCTCTGAATACTCTGAAGATATAGAAGCGTAAGAAGAGGTTCCGCTTGAAGAAGAGTTTGCGGTGGCGGTCATTTTTGCATCCAATGTTGAGAGTGCAGAAATAGCGGAGTTTGCTTTTGCGATTGCCGAAACAGACTTGTCTATAGTGCTTTGCACAGGACTAGCGAGAAGGGCCGGGTTGCTCTGACACGCAGTTCTTGCGGCTGTGGCTACCTGGGCCAATTTCTGCCAGTTATTCTTGTACCCCTCAGTCTGAGTTTTTGATGAGGCGATAGTCTGTGCGAACCCTGCCTGCAGAGATTCGTTTTTATACTGAGTTGAAGCGGTTGCTTGCTCAAGAGCCGAACTACCGCCACCCTGTGCTGGCTGTGATACTCCTCGAAGACCACCACCACCAAGAACCTTCGAAACTAGCTGAGAAGCAAGTGCGCCAACAATTTCATTGATTGAGTCAGCAAGTTCAAGCTGGTGTAGAGGAGAATTTAGATTTGGGATAAGGGTCTGCTCGATGACCGACCCTGGAGTTTCGGTTTTACGATTAATACAACCCTTTGCGTCACTTAGCTTTGTTGTTCCTGCTCCTGCCTGTGCTGTACTTGCTGGCGCTGGATCAATACAGTCACCCTTCCAGGACAAAAAGCCACTTCCCCACCCGAGTTCCTGAACATAGGTATTAGCCTTGTCCGAAATTGCCGAGGCAAGTTCCTGTGATGCAATCATTTGGGCTCCATACGGATTATTTGCGGGCTCCATGAAAGCACTGAACCAAGCGTTCCATCCTCCTTGATTGAAATCTCCGGCAAGGAATGCCTTATCATCTGTCGCAGATTGATCGAGAGTGTAACGAAGTCGAGAAGCAATCCCCTCTCTTCCACTGTATAGGTAGTATCCTGCGCCAACTTTCGTAACGAGGTTCTCAACAAATGGAGATTGAATCTTTTGGTTGTTTGCAAGTTCTACAAGGAACTGCTGAGCCACGCCGTCACCTAGCTGTCTAAGACTATTACTCAAGTCGGTTTCAAAAGCTGGTGAGCCCTCAAATCCACCGTTTATCCAATTCACAATACTCTTGGTCATGGTTTGAATAGCAAGCTTTGCTACCGTCCATGCCAAACCATCAAGCACTTGCTTGATACCAAGATGGGTTACTTCTGCACCAGCGGTAATGGCGGACGAAGCGTTTATACCTGTGAGAAGAGCAATAATGGCAGCATCCCCCGCAATCGTTGCCTGTGCGCGAGGCGTGCGACTGGGGAGATAAAGGCCCACCACCACAATGGAGACCATCAAAAAAGCTGAAGCTACACGTATGAAGATTTTGCGAGGCGTGGTCATTGTGCTTGTGTGCTACGCACGAAACTCACAATAATAGAACCAGGAGCCCCCGACGCGGGCTCGCCTTCTGCCAAAATTGAAACAGTTACATCTCGCAGAGCTGCGATTACGGACAGAGATGCGGGCTGGAAAAGAGCGAGTCCACCAAGCACCGCTACAGGATCTTCCTTGTAGTTTGCTGCAAGCGAGGTGGCACGTGAGAGTGTGTCGAACGACTGCATTAGTACAAGATGAGGTCCAGAAAGTGATGGAGGAACGTGAGTTGCGGCAAGTGCCTTGGCTACGTGCGTGTAGCTGTTGGCGAGAGTTACTAACTTCGTCTTCGCGTTGCCGTCACCGTTATTTATGTAGGCATCCATAAGATCTATAGGGCTTCCGTTCCCTTCTGACACATCGTTTGCGAGCAAGATGGACTCAATGGATCCGGCGTAGTCCTGAACACTAACGGTAGTATCCGTGTGAACAGACACTGCAGTATATTTTGAAATCAAAATCTGTCGGGAGCGATCAGTAAAATCTTGAAGCACTTTGTTCATAAGCGCTTCCTTGTCAGCTGCGGTCATATTTTGCCCACCAGCTTCTATATAGCTTTTAAAGAATGCCTGAGAAAACTGCGCAGTTACAGATTCGTCGGAAGGAAGTGAGCCTGGGATGGTCGCAGCATCAACCGGTTCAGGAGGCTTAATGCTCTCAAACCGAGGCTTAACAAGTCCTTGAGTAACGGCGTCCCCATCCCTAACGCCCGCTTTCACAGACTCCGGGTTTGCAGGGTCGGTTCCATAGAGTGACTCTTGCCAGTCTGAAAGTCCGTCACTGTCAGAGTCTTTAGTGGCATAAGCTTTAAGGAGAGATTCTGCAGTAGCTGCATCGACTGTGCTTGGACGAAAAGAGAAGGGTCCAGAAAAAACGTACGCAGAAACAATAAGTGCGACCGCGATGGATGAAGCAAGAGTTAAGTGAAGAGTACGAAAACGAGATTGCATAGCAGTGAATACAAAAATAGTAGCACGCACTCACCACTACACACGGCTATACCTATATAGGTATGTGTATTAACTAACTAGTAAATGTGCAAGCTTCCTCCACGTTTCCTCTCCAATATCTTCAGCACGCGCGTTTGGTGAAAGGCGTAGGGCTCCAAAAGCAGACTCAATGTTTGATGTTGCACACACCTGCTCCAGATTCTTCGCCAAACGCTTACGCTTTTGTGAAAAGCCAGCACGAAGTATAGAAAAGAATATTTCTTCCTCATAAGTCGAAGAAAATGCATCTGCCCGTATATTTTCTACAGAAAGTACCGCAGAATCTACGTTTGGTGCTGGCTTAAAAGCGCCCCTGGGCACGGTAAAACAGTATTTTGGCGTCCCAAAGGCCTTCACCGACAGAGAAAGGAGGCTTTCTTTGGTCGCGCGAGCTATACGAACCGCAACTTCCTTTTGTACCAAGAGCGTCATGCTGCTTGGTTTGTGGGCTTCCGTAAGAAATTGGCGAATAATCTCGCCTGTTATGTAGTAAGGAATATTTGCGACGACAATATACGGGCTTTTAAGGCTTTCAGCCTTAAAAGCCCGTATATCTTGGTTTATAAGCACCAATTTCCCCTCCGCTATCTCCTTGGCGAAGGTATTCGTAAGTTCTGGAAGGAGCGAATGGTCTGCCTCGACCGCTATCACCTTCCCCGCTTTTGCGAGGAGTTCACGGGTGAGCATGCCGGTGCCAGGACCCACCTCGAGTACCACTGAAGACTCAGTGATACCTGCTGCCTGTACGATACGCTGCGCAGTCTGCGCATGCATGAGGAAGTTCTGCCCGAGAGATTTCTTTGCAAACATAGTTATTCAATTATCGTCTCATGCTCGTCCCCTTCCTCAAGGTGCAGGAGGTGCTCATCAATATCGTGAATGAAAGATGACGGTTCTGAGAGAAAGTCAGTTCCGTAAATGCGACGCACACGAGCGAGGGTAAGAATAAGTCGCTTACGTGCGCGGGTGACCGCCACATAAAACAGTCGACGTTCTTCCTCCTGGTCTCTTTTTTCTTCATCCATTCCCTGGTGAGGAAAGAGTCCTTCCTCAAGTCCGGTCACAAACACCGTATCGAACTCAAGTCCCTTAGATGCGTGAACGGTCATAAGTGTGACGCCTGTTTTACTCTGTTCACGATCAAGTTCGTCTTGATCTCCCGCGAGTGCGGTATCAGCCAAAAATCCATTGATGCCTTCTACGCCCGGTGTAGCGTCGTATCTACTTGCAAGCGTCGCAAGTTCTTTCGCGTTTTCAAGACGCTCCGCGTCCTCGTCTCCTCCCTTTGCGAGTGTAGCTTCCATGCCGCTGCGTTCAATAACCAGACGTACAAACTCTGATGGCGGAAGTGTTTGTGCTGCCACATTAAGTTCGTTCACAATGGCTTCGAATGCCTCCACCTTTCCGCGCTCCCCGGCCTTGAGTGAGTCACGAAGTCCGGCAGTGAGCTTTCCTAATGTAACTTTTCCAATACCGCGGGGAGGAAACTGCACCGCACGCATGCGGTCAGTTTCGCGGGTTGGTTCCAGTGCAAGGCGAACCCACGCGAGCACATCCTTTACTTCTTTACGGTCCAAAAACCGCGTACCTAAGAGCTTATACGGAATTCTTCCTCGCAAAAATGCTTCTTCAATTGCTCGAGATTGGAAATTAGTTCGATACAGCACTGCAATGTTTTCCGGAAGCACTCCCTCAAGCATTTGATGACGTGCTTCGTCTGCAATCCACCTCGCTTCCCCATCAGCAGTATTAGATACGTGAATACGAATAGGATCTCCCTCGTCGTTATCAGTGATGGCAACCTTCTCTTTTCGATTAAGATTTTTTTCGATAATGCGATTAGCCGCCTCCACAATTGTCTTGGTCGAACGGTAGTTGTGCGCGAGTACTACATTCTTTGCTCCAGGGTAGGTGTCTTCAAACGACAGAAGATTTTCAATGGTCGCACCACGCCAGGTGTAGATACACTGATCGATATCTCCCACGACAAATATGTTTTTGTGCGTACGTGCAAGCATGCCCGCGAGTTCACACTGAAGAACGTTTGTGTCTTGGTATTCGTCCACGTGGATATAGGAAAAAAGTTTTTCTGCTTCTTCCCGAACGTCGGCATGGTCGCGCAACAGACGTGCAGGAAGCGCTATGAGGTCATCAAAGTCGAGCGACTTCTCACGCTTGAGGGTCTCGTCATATCTGCTCCATACCTCAGCCGTGATGCGAGATCTAAAACTCTCGTGCGCGTGTTTGGTACGAAACTCTGAGGCGGAGAGGCCGTCTCCCTTGGCTTTTCCAATGCGCGCGAGAATGGCGCGTGGGGGAACTTCTTTTGGGTCGACATCGAGCGCCTTAAGCGCTTCCTTCACTGCCCTCTCGGAGTCATCACGGTCAAAAATAGCAAAGTAGCGAGGCACCCCTATGCGGGTACCGAACCGCTCGAGGAGAATACGGCCAAGTCC
>CAZYDN010000014.1:0-18335 GCA_964646315.1 uncultured Candidatus Saccharibacteria bacterium | reverse complement strand
ATCGCAAGTAGTACGGGTACCAACTACTTCCTGGTTAGCTCATCTGGAAAGGTGGGTGTTGGCTCAACCACGCCGTGGGGTCAGCTCTCCATTAATCCAAATGCACTTGGTGCAAACGTACCGGAATTCGTTATCGGGTCTTCTTCCGCAACGCACTTCATAGTTGGTGCAAACGGACGCATCGGCATCGGCACCACCACCCCTGGTTCGCTCCTCTCTATCCAGGGCATCGCAAACTTCACCACCGCGACCACAACCTTCCAGTCTACGGGCGGTATCAATCTCACGGCTGGCTGCTTCGCAATCAATGGCGTATGTCTTGGAGCAGGTAGTGGCTCTGGTACCGTGGGTACCGGCACCATAGGCCAGATCCCATACTACGCAGCAAACGGCACCTCACTCTCTGCTACTTCGAGTCTCTTCATTGCAGCAAGCGGCTATCTTGGCATCGGCACCACCAGCCCTTCCGCACTTCTTTCCATGAAGGGTCTTGGTACTGGCACCGGCCGCTTGATTGCATTCTCTGACTCAAACAATCTTGAAAGACTCACCATGCTCGACAATGGCAACATAGGCATCGGCACCACCACCCCTATGTGGCAGCTCTCTGTTTCTGGCGCCACCGGCGCACACATCAAGACCACCACCGATGTTGCTGCTGCATTCGCTGTTGAAAACGCTGCAGGCACCAACGTCTTCCAGATAGATACTCTCGATACTTCTTCCGACATCTTCTCGGTTGCTTCTTCGACTGGTGCAAACTACCTCTTGGTTAGCTCTTCTGGAAAGGTGGGTGTTGGCTCAACCACGCCATGGGCCCAGCTCTCCGTTAATCCAAATACCCTCGGTTCTGGTGTTCCTTCGTTTGCGATTGGTTCTTCTACGGGAACTAGCCTTGTGGTGACTAATGGTGGCGTAGTGGGTATTGGTACCACCACACCAACCTCACTCTATGGTGGCAAGCTCGCAGTGTCTGGTCCTATCTTCGTGGGAGGTCTACCTGCAACTGCAACTTCAACCTTTGAAGGAAACGTGCGCATACAAGGAAACCTAGCGGTAGGCACAGGAACCACATGGATTAGAGACAACGCCACCTCTACCTTCTCGGGTGGTGCCACATTTGCGGGTGGCGTTACGGTCTCTGGTCCTATTGCTTTCAATGGAAACGTCGTTGACCTGTACACCGGCAATGCCGCAACCACAAGCCCGACCGGAGTGACCGACTATGTGCGTCTATACATGAAGCAGATTGTTACAAGTATTCCAGCAGGTACTAATCTAGCCACAACCACCTTCTCTTCTACGGGTGCAGACCAAACCTTTACCGTCCCTGCGGGCGTGACATCAGTTACGGTAAAGGCATGGGGAGCAGGTGGTGCGGGCGCTGCGTCAGGTGGCGCCGGCGGTGCGGGCGCTTTTGCCTCTTCTACCGTGCCTGTGACTCCTGGAGAAACACTCAATGTTGTGGTTGGTTCAGGAGGAGCCGTTGATGGCGCTGCCTCATATGGTGGGGGTGGTGCTGCTGGTACGAAGGGTGCGGGTGCTGCAGGCGGCGCGGGAGGCGGATATTCTGGTATGTTCCGAGGCACTGTGTCACTTCCAAATGCAATAACTATTGCTGCCGGTGGCGCCGGTGGTGCTCAAGGCAATGCAGGCGGCGCAGGTGGTGCCACTACTGGGGTAAACGGAACCACGGATCTTAGCTGGGCAAACATAGCTTATGGAGGAGGAACATCTGCCGGAGGAGCTGGCGGCGTCGCTAACGGTAATAACGCAAGTCCAGCTCCAAACGAAACAGGTATTGCGGGCTCCGCTCTAACAGGCGGCGCAGGTGGCTACTATATTAGTGTCGGTAGCGCTGGTGGTGGTGGTGGTGGTGGTCGCTACGGTGGTGGTGGTGGTGCGGGAGGACAGTTTAATGCCACAGTCGGTAACGGCGGCGGCGGCGGTTCGAGCTTTGCTTCTTCAACAGCGACGACAGCAAGCACACTTGCTGCAGGTTCTGGGACTACTCCGGGCAATAGTGGCGACGCTGATCGCGGCTCTGCAGGTACTGGTGGTGCTAGTGGTGCTAGTGGTGCTAGTGGAAAATTTGTAATGACGTACCTGTTGCCAACAGCCACAACAACAGCAACATCTACAAACTACTTTGCGAAGGATACTGACGGCATAGAGTCAATGATTACCGCATGGGGCATGTCCACTACAAGTGCGGCCACCGCCTTCTACTTGAAGGACCCAACAATCGATGGTACCGCTCGTCTTGGTATTGGTACTACATCGCCTTCTGCTCGCCTCGCGGTTACGCAGACTGCTAATACTTCAGCAGGTGGTATTTTGCTTGCCTCTGCAGGTAATGTCGCCTCGCGAGCACTCTATATGAACGACATAGGTACGCTTACGTTTACGGGGGGTGACACCAGTGCGGTGAATAGTGCCACTCTATCTGCAAACGGTACCTGGACCAACGCATCGGATCGTGGATATAAGGAAAATATTGAAGATCTACGCTACGGACTCGATACCATTATGCAAATACAGCCTCGCTCGTTCACCTACAAGGGTAGCGGCAACCAGGGTCTTGGATTTATTGCTCAGGAACTTCGCGATCTTATTCCTGAAGTGGTTTATGGTGTTGACGGCTCGTACTCGGTGGATTATGGCTCACTGTCTGCAGTTGCAATACTTGGCGTGAAAGAGTTAAACGACAAGTACAATCTGCTTGCGTCGACCACAGTATCAAACGGCCTTCTCCAGATTGGTAATCGAATAGATGAAATGCCACTTGCAAGCTCAACCGCTAGCACGACCGAAGCTACCGCGTCCTCGACTGACCAAATGCTCACCGCACTCCGCTCGCTCACGCTCGGTACCTACCGTTTTGACACTGACGCATCTTCCACTCCAGCTCACTTAGGCTTCCTCGGCGAAATTCCAGAACTATTCCGTACCGAAGGAGGAGCAAGCATGAATCTCTCCAAGCTCATCACGGTCACCGTTGCTAGTGTGCAGGCACTTGCCGACAAAGTTGAGAAGCTAACCATTGCGGTTTCGAATCTTGCACAGTCAGTGACAACTAATCTCCTTACCGCAAAGGAAGTGCACACTGACAAGCTTTGTGTGCAGGATGTGTGTGTAACCAAGGACCAGCTTGCCGCTATGCTTGCAAACGCGTCTCAACAGAGCGTAGCGCCGACCCCTGAAACCACAGGTAGCTCAACACCTACAACCGGCCCAAGTGGAACGGGTGGAGAAGAGACACCAGCACCAGCTCCGACACCAGATTTGCCGTCTACTCCAGAACCAACACCTGAAGTTACTCCTGCACCTACACCAAGCTTGCCACCTACTCCAGAACCAGAACCGACTCCTGCTCCCGCGCCCGAACCAGCTCCAGAGCCTGCTCCGGCACCGTAGTCTCGCTCACATGAATTCCTCACGCGTAGTCTCCTTGAAAAAAGATGAGTAGAGGTATACTGGTACGTATGAAAGGAAAGGGAGTAGTACTCATGAAGCGTTTACTAGGAACTCGGAGCATCGCATTTTTGCTCATGGTCTCTATAACTACTGTAGGCGTTATGGGTTTTCCAGGAGAAGCTCAGGCAGCGACAACATCTATTTACTTCTACACGGGCTCTAATCAAACCTTTACTGTTCCTGTGGGAATCACAAGCGTGACGGTGAAGATGTGGGGAGCGGGCGGCGGCGGCGGATATGGAGCGGCGGGCGGCGGCGGCGGATATGCAACTGCTGTAGTTGCAACTGTCCCTGGCGAATCTCTTACCGTTCGAGTGGGGGGAGCTGGTGCAGGAATGGTCTCGAACTACGGAAGTGGTGGTGGTGGTGGGCGCTCCGATATTCTTCGAAGCTCGATGGTTGTCTTGGTCGCTGGTGGCGGTGGTGGGGGCGGAGATGTCGCCGGTGGTGCGGGTGGAGGAAGTACTGGCGGATGGGGAAGTACCTGGAGCGATATGGCAGGTGGTGCGCCAGGTACCAGCGGAGCCGGAGGTTTAGGCGGATACAGCGGCTCATATGGTGACGGAGGTTCAGGCGGACTCACAACTGGTTCTGCAGGAACGGTTATTACCTACGGTGGTGGTGGTGGTGGTGGTGTGGGAGGAGGTACGGGCGGTGCTCAGAACATTGCGGGGGCTGGTGGTTCGGGTACATTCCCAACGGGGGGTGCCTCTAACTCCGGTAGCCCAAACCGAGGAGGAGGTGGTGGTGGTGGTGGATACGGTGGAGGTGGTGGTGGGGCCGGCTATGCTGCAGGTGGAGGTGGTGGTGCTGCATATGCGTCTTCGACCGTGACGAGCAGTGCCACACTTACCGCAGGTTCCGGTGTTACTCCAGGTAACAACGGGGATGCGGATCGTGGGACAGCGGCAACTGGTGGTGCTGTGGGTACAAATGGCAACGATGGAAAAATACTCATTTCCTATAGTTTGAACACCGTCCGTACGGGGCGGTTCAGTCTCTTTGGAGGTAAGTTTTCTATAAAGGGAGGGAGATTCATTGTTCGCTAGAATAAGTAGGCTCAACAGCAAAGAACTTGAACCAATGTTCAAGTTTTTTGCATTTGGAATATATGTTCGACTTCGTAAGTCGAACATATATTCCAACAGCTTCGTTCATGTTCACTCAAGAACAATTCCTGATAGAGATTCAGTCTCCGCTTCTGCCAGATACATCTCAACTGCCCCTTGATAGTCAGCGAACATATCTTTATTCTTAAACACATGTGTCGTAAGAAGGGAAGGGAAGTTCTTGGTTCCACAGTAATCTAGATAACTACTCCAACGATAGGACTCTAAATATTCGAGCGCTGTCTTGCGTGCACGAATAGTTCCTTTGCTGCGAACGCGCCACTCTCCGTATCCCTCCAGATAATCAAGCGGATTCAAATGAATATAATGCAAGATATATAAGAATTGGGATTGTCGCTGGATCAAAATCTTTTTCGTGCGACCTTGGAAAAGAGTTCCGACACGCTCATATCGCTCATTAAAATATTTAGCGTAGCCAATATTGAGCTTGCGCAAAAACTGAGTGAGTCCACCCTCAACACACTCCGACAATAATAAGTGGTAATGATTCCTCATCAGCACCCATCCGTGTATATCAACCAGACGATTCGAGATATCTCTACTCTTGCTAAATGATGGACTTCGTAAGTCCATCATTGTTCCTGAGTCAAAGGAACGATATGCGTTCCCAGCAGGCTCCACACTATTGAACTCATATAGATCATGTATGAACCGCGCATAATCTTGGGTATCAAGAAAAATATCACGTTTGTCGACACCCCTGTTCAGTACGTGGTACAGATCCATATATAAAGTATAAATCACGGACTTACTAAGTCTCTATGCTTTACACTGCACGGCGCTGGTGCGGAGGGTATGGTGAATGATGGACTTACGAAGTCCATCATTCATTACACATGGGAATATATGGATTCTGGATTTTGCATGTCATGCCCTAAACGGGAATGAGTCTAGTGCATCATAAGGGAGGCGTCGTCGGGTGCGAATATCAACACACCCATACCCATGGCGTCCTCAAGAGGGAAGTCGTATGGGTTTGAGTAGGTTGCTCGTATTGAGAAGGAGTCTCCGGGTAAAACTTTGAACGAAGGAGAAACACGTCCCATTTCCCATTGCCAGGGATTTGTTCCTACATGGTGAGGGGTAAGTGTGACTACAGCGTCGTTACCTTTGAGTAATTCAATTTTCTCACCACCATCTTCCTCGTGCACATGTCCACCCGTTCCAAGCACGATACCGGGAATCGTGAACGTAATTCGGGCAGGGTTATTTTCCAGCTCTTCATTCGCAGATTTTACAAAATTTTTGGCTCCTGCAGGCACAGTGAACACATCCACGGATTGTTTCAGTGCTACGGTCGGGTCTTGGCACCGCTCATTGTCATACAGAAATAGTCGGTAAAATGCGAGTGGTTTGAAGCGCTTGGGTGAGGGGTGCTCATAGGTGAGGGTGTATCCAATGGATACGTTTTCGTAGATGCCTCCGGGACCTCTGGGGGCCTTCGGATTATGCACCATGCCATTTAGATATATGACCGTTCCTTTCTTAACAAAAATACCAAAGGGAGCAGGGAATGCGTTATCTGGCCGCGAGTCTGCGCCTATGGTGTAGAGTTCCTCATCTCGATTAGGGCACTGGGAGTTTGGGTACCCTGCGCGGAAAAGAATTAAATGGTGAAGCACGGAGCGAGGAGCATTCTTCGCTTCAAGTGACATTCCCGTAATCCACATATCAAACGGAACCGTGTAGCGCGCAGAGTTAACGGTGACGCCATGCCCGGGGGCCAAAACAGAATCGACTCCGGTTACGTCGGCCTTGTGTGTATGGGGAGGCAGAAGCGCTATGGGTTCCGTAAGTATGGTGAGAGAACTAGGTCCTACGGTAAAGAGTCCTGGTTTCATTTGTGCCCAGAATATAAGTACGAGTGCGGAAATGAGCACAAGGACACAGAGAAACACCGCGACAACTACGGGAGGTACTTGCAGTGTCCTTAGGCGAGTCGCCAACTCTTTCATACGTGTGCCAAGCTAGTTAGCTCCTTGTACATGGACTTGTATAATACCCTCCGCATTCCAATCGGTCATTCCAATAATGACGCCCTCAGGATTTATGGCAAACGCTGGTCCGCCGTTTGTGGATTGAAGGTAATACGCTCTATTTTGAACGGCGTGCACTTTAGCTACTGCTACGGTTTTATCAAAAAGAATACGCGACCCATGAAACCATGCGGGATTTGCAATATTTATCAGAATATCTGCCTGCTGCTTTATGGCGAGCTCTCGGTACAGATGAGGGGAGAGAAAATCGGAACAAATAAGTCCGCCTACCTGGTGACCCTTAAAACTTGTAGCAGGCAAATCTCCTCGAGGGCGAATTTTCTGCGGAAGGGAGCTTACATATTTCCCCAGCCCCGAATCCGGACGAAGTGAAAATCCGAGACCCATGATGGTGGGCATATACTCACCTCCTGGCATAAGGAACCGCTTGGTGTAGCTACCCAGCACCTCACCAGAAGACGTTTCGTAGGTGAGGGTAGCGTCGTACCCACGGTCTGCTCCCGGTTCATGTATTCCGCTCACTATAAATACCTTTCGGGTACCAAATAATGTATAGAGAAAATCTTGCTTCTCTTTAAGACTTGAGAAAGTAGGTTCAATTCTTTTTTCTTCAGGGAGCACAATGAATGAAGCGGTGGGAAAGGACTGCACGACTCGTGTCATGAGTCTTTGGTATTCCGTAGTAGGTATATCGGCCCATCCTACGGGTAGATACGTGGAGACCAATACCGCATCAAAAGATTCGCCAAGAGGTGTGGCGGGTCTCTGGGTGAGGGGAAGAAGAAGTAGGATAACGAGTACCAATGCCGAAACAGGCTCAGGTGCATACCTAGTGTGCTTCTCGTGAGCAAGCCACCACAGTACGCTAGCCAAAAAAGCGCCTGCGAGTGCCACGGCAAAGTTAAGAAAATAAATACCGCCCCCTTGTGCAATTTGCAGGAGATAGTGATTCTCCGCCAGGGCATATCCTAGTGAGGGTGCTGAGAAATGGGGTCCATAAAAAGAACGCTCTGCAAAGGTAAGTAAGGAAAACGACCACATGCGTGTCTCCTCCACAAGCACCCAAAGGAGGGCTGCTGCTAAAATTTTGTAGGGGCTCGTTCGAAGTAGCCATATCGGTACTGCAAAAAGTAGCGTAGCTACGGCAAAGGCGAGCGTTACGGGCCCCCAGCTAGCGAAGACGAAGTACCAGCCATTTGGACCACTCGCGAGACCTAGCCAGTTAAGTGGAAGGGTGTCCCAAAACCACCAGATACCAGCTCCTCCCGTGATGCCTCCATATATGAACGAATATAAGACGGCACCCGTAAGCGACCGCGTCTCCCACAATACGTAGAAAAATAATCCTATGGAAAATGGAGCTAAGAACCAATATATCGGGAAGGAAATACTAAGCACAGCAAGACCCCCTGCAATAAGAAGAATACATAGAGCTCTCCAAACTCTCGGTTTGGGGAAAAATCTAAGAATTTGCACCATTCGAGCACTCATTATCTCCATAATACCTTATATGGTCAGGGACTGAGACATGCGAAGGAAAGGGGGATATAATTGAATATATGCGCGAAAAGATACTGGGGTATGTGAAGAAAGAGTTCCTACCGTTACTGGTGCTTGTGCTCATTCTTTTGGGTATGGCGGGTGCCAGCTACCTCTATGACCAGGTACACACAAATTCACTTAGTTATCCCGAGGTGAAGGAAGTGAGTGGAACCGATTGGTCTTTCCAAAAGTACTCCACCTATTTCCAGCAACTTTCGGACAAAAAAGGTGCCGTATACGCCTTCCGCGTATTGCGCCAGGTAAATCTTCCGCCGGTTATTGATATGCATTTGTTGGCGCATATTGTTGGAGACATGCTGTACAAGCAAAAGGGCATAGCCGGTATGAAGGATTGTACTGACGAATTTCGCAATGCATGTTCGCACTCAGTGGTGATTGGGTACCTACGAGAGTTTGGTGAAGGTGCTCTCCCAGAAATTGTGAAGACGTGCATGGAGGCTCCGGGTGGTCGCGGGGCCTACACTATGTGTTTCCATGGACTTGGGCACGGGGTGCTTGCGTACACCGGATACAACTTGGAGAAGGCAATTGCTATGTGTAAGAAAACAGGAACGGAAGAATTTCATAACAGAGAATATATTGAGTGTTCGGGAGGGGCGGTTATGGAAATGACGGTGGGAGTGCACGACCGCGGAGTGTGGGAGAGTCAGGCGCCCAAATATTTCATAAAGGGTGATCCACTTTCTCCGTGTAATGCGGATTTCATGTCGCCTGAAGTGCGTCCTATTTGCTACATGCACATTACGCCCGAGCTCTTTAAAGCTGCCGGTAGTGATTTAGGGATTCTCAATCCCGACACTTTTCCAAAAGCGATGGGGTATTGCGAAGCCATACCTAAAGACGCTGTAGAAGACCGAAAGGCTTGTTTTGGGGGATTTGGTAAGGAATACATTATGCTTGCCAGCGGGCATGATATTCGTGATTTGGGACTTGCGAAAGAACCAGGCCTTCGCCGGATTCGAGCGGCTTGCTCAGCCACGCCTAACCCAGAGGGGCAAGCAAATTGTAATGAGATGGCACTCAATTCATTGTACTGGGGAGGAGAGAATACTCCTGATGCGTCCTTTACTTATTGTCAGATAGCGGAGGGACAAGCACAGAGAGCCTGCTACGAACAACTTGCAAATAACATCGGGTATTATCTCTCGAAGACCGAAAAGGGCAGGGCAGAGTGCGCCCGATTACCAAGTGAATATCGTGGGATATGCTCGCGATAATTAGACGGCTCATTCCGTCTGTCACCCGAAATCGAATTTTCTTCGCTATCGGGGCACTCAGTGTCTTATTGCTTATAGTAGTGTTGGTTGTTTTTCCTTCGCGCTCGCCGAGCTCACTCACTCCAGATACGGTCACTAAACCTATTTCCGCTCAGCGTGAAGCTATGAGTATGGCTATACGAAAGGAAGGAGGAGTGCGTGCCTATATAGACTTTCAGAAAGCGTACGAATCTGCAGGGTTCAACACGGGTCACACTGCTGCTCATATTTTTGGTGAAGAGTTGTATAAGGCAGAACATCTTTCAGGAACACGAGTGTGTGATGGAAAGCTCAATTTCGGTTGTTTCCATGGATTATTGAGTAAGGCAATTTCAACAGAGGGTCTTGAAGTAATAGCGAAGCTTGACTCTGCATGCATTAAGAATGCTGGTGAGCGGAGTTATGAATGCCAACATGGGATTGGCCACGGAATACTTGAATATATTGGCCACACCCATGTGGTAGATGCGCTTAATGCCTGCAAGGCTACTCGTCAGGGTGACCCTGTGGCGGGGTGCACCTCTGGAGTATTTATGGAATACAATTTTCCGATAGTTGTGGACGAGGAGAATAGTACTGCTATCTCAAATACTCGCGAGCTTATGGATAAAGCTAAACCTTATGACCTGTGTCCGGCGCTAGAAGATCCTCGGTTTAGAATCTCGTGTTATCACGAACTACCGCAGTGGTGGAAACAAGTTTATTCAAATAAATTCGGAGAATTAGCAAAACTATGTGAAGCAGTGGTTGATACACAGGAGCAACATGCCTGTTTCGATGGTATCGCTCAGATGACGGCCGGTACTGCTGATTACGATGTGGCTGCAAGCATTGCTCTGTGCAGAGAAATGCCAACCATAGACGTGCAAAAATCTTGTTTGCGCGTTGTCGTCAGTACCTTTGAGGTGAGCAGGGGGGACAAGGAGAGTGCGCGCCGAGTGTGCGACGCAATTCCAGATGTTCCCGCCACCTTCTGTAATATCTCCCCATGAAATTAATTCAAACAATTGCTGGCGCCATATTCCTGCTTTCCGTTTTAGGATATGCGGGGTACTTGCTGTATCAAAACTCAGCTCTTGAGCGTATTGAGTACATTGATACAGATCCATCCTTTAATAAAGACTATTGGACAGCACAAATTAAGCTCCACGGCACGTCGGAGGCGTACGCATCATTTAAAGAGCGTAATCAAAAAGCTACTACGCTCAGACAGCATTTTTCTGCTCATGTGTTCGGCTCACTTATTGCAGAGGAAGACGGTGCAAAAGGGGTTACGGTGTGCGACAACACTTTTAATTTCGGGTGCTATCACGGATTATTCGCGCAACTAATTGCGGAGGGAGGAACGTCTTATATTAAAATGCTCGACGAGGCCTGCATAAAGGAATTTGGTACTCCCGGAGGGTGTCAGCATGGTATTGGGCACGGCATTATCGAATATGTGGGATATCAAAACCTCGAAGAAGCTCTTGAACTGTGCAAGAACACCACACAACACGTGCCCCTTATTGGCTGTACGTCTGGTGTGTTTATGGCATACAACACCCCTCTTGAAACTTCAGGAGACGTACTCTCCACTACTATTCGCGACCTTGATCCCAAGAATCCGCTCGCTCCTTGTACCGAGGTAAAAAGCGAGTATCAGGAGTCGTGTTACTACGAGCGGGGCCAATGGGCTTTTTCTCGTTGGAATTCGGACACTTCTAAGATGTTTGCTGCCTGCAACATGCTTCACGGGGAAAATAGAAACTTGTGTTTTGAGGGAATAGGTATGCTAGGTACGGGTTATTACAACTATGACATGGAGAAAATATATGCTCTCTGTTCGGCATTCCCTCGACCGGACGAAGTAGCCTGTACTGCAGGAATATCATGGTCATTCTTCGCAGACCCTCTTCACCGAAATGGAGCGGATGCTATTTGTAATATGGGTACGGTAGCTGAGCAGGAAACGTGTCTGCGCTTAGCTGACCTCACTCAAGAGCGAGCAAAACATTAACGTATGACTACTTCTACCAAACAATATCTCTTTGGCCTTCTTGCTCTTGTGGGTGTGATCAGTCTCGTATTTGGAGTACAGTACTTGATTCAATCCGATTTCATACATACCCATATTCTCCCGCTTTCAAAAGAAGAGAAACTTAAAGCATACGCGAGTACGGTCATAGCTGAGTGTGCAAAAGAGACCTACGCTCCGTCGTGTTACGACAAAGCAATTCCTAAACTTATGGATTCAGGGGTATCTATGGAGGACGCGTTTGCAATAACAAAGTACATACAGGAGGAAACAAAGGGCTACTATTTCTGTCATGTGCTAGGGCACAATATTGCGGCGAAGGAGACGGCCAAGGATTCGTCGAAATGGACGGGGGTTATCGCACGTTGTCCCACAGGCATGTGTTCAAATGGGTGTCTGCACGGAGCAGCGCAGGAGCGATTTAGAAGCGAGGCGCTCACCCCTACTCAAATAGAAGAAGTACTTCCACAACTTTCTTCAATTTGTGAACAAGGACATGAGCGTAATTTCACTCGTCTCGAGCAAGCAAGCTGTTACCATGCGCTCGGTCATCTTATGATGTACCTCACGAGCGCCGATATTAACGCTTCGCTCAAACTCTGTAACCGTGTAGCGATAAAAGGCAGGGAAGATTATTCTCGGGTCTGTTATGACGGTGCATATATGCAAATATTCCAGCCCCTTGAACCGGAAGATTTCACTTTGGTCAAAGATATTGCACCTGCCACATCTGCTGCAGCTGAAGCATTTTGTAAGACATATACTGGAGAACAGTATGCGTCTTGTCATGGAGAAAGCTGGCCTCTCTACCGTGAAGCTTTAAATACCGGACCCGGTGTTACGGCGTTTTGTGAAGTTTTAGGAGACGAGGCTTCCGTGAGTCGTTGTTACATGGGAATGGAGTATGTCCAGACGGCTCAATTAAATTTTGAAGTAGAGCGTATAACTCCTTATTGCGAAAGCATGCCTAAAGAACGTATGGGTCAATGCTTCGGAAGTGCTGCGTCGAGGTCCATCGAGACGGACTATCGTCTAGCTCCAAAAGCTGTGGAGCTTTGCGCGGTAGCGGAAACGCATGGGGTAGGAAATCGCTGCTACAGTGAGATTCTTTTTTACTCTTCTTTTAACTATCACGAGGGGTCAAAGGAATTTGAACAGCTCTGCAACGCGCTCCCTGATCCATGGAAGCAAAAATGTCTTACAGGAGAAGGTAAGCATACGATGCCATCCGATGATGCATGAGACAAGGATTACGAATAACGACTATACGGGTAAGGGTAGTACTTATTACGGTACTCCTCGTGGTTATGGGGGTTGGAGTCGCGTACAGCTATCGAGAAAATATAGTACGTGAATTGTTCTCCATACCACTCATTAAGCAAGGAATGCTTGAGCACACAGCCTCTGGAGTTGTAGATACCTGTAAAGATGCAGCGTACCGTCCTGGTTGCTATGAGCGAGAAATACCTCTACTCATGGATAACGGGCTCAGCATGGAAAATGCGTTTATAGTAACGGGTCTCGTTCAAAAAAAAGATCCCACCTACATCTACTGCCATGTACTTGGGCACGATATTTCAGCTAAAGAAACAGCAAAAGATCCTTCAAGGTGGACGAGCGTTATGGCGCAGTGTCCTCAAGGAATGTGCGCCAACGGCTGTCTCCACGGCTCTGTGCAACAACGGTTCCGCAATGATTCGCTAACTGAATCCGAAATCAGTGGCATGGTGCCGGAACTTGTCGCAACGTGTGAATTTGGAAATGGGCAAACATTCACCGCGGTTGAACAGGCGGTCTGTTATCACGGCTTGGGGCACCTGGGCATGTACGCAACGGGAGGCAAAGTGAATCAAACGCTTGATATGTGTGACGCCCTTGCTTCGCGAGCGCAGAATTTAGGGTCGAAGGCTGCTGTCAAAACCCGTTGTTACGGAGCGACGTTCATGCAGATATTTCAATTTCTTGATGAAGAAGATCGCGCCCTCGTAAAGGATATCGCACCTAAAACGCGAGAAGCTGCTGACCGCTACTGTGCTCAATTTGCTGGTGAGCGTGAAGCTGCGTGCCACAGTGAAAGTTGGCCGCTCTCCATAGAAGAAATTAAAACTCCAGAAGGAGCGAAAGTGTTCTGTGAGTATTCTTCTAACCCAGGATATCGACAGACATGTTACAACATGGTGTTTGCTTCTGTTACAGATTTTTCAAACTACAACCAGTCCAAGATAACTTCTTTTTGTGAAGAGCTTCCTTCTCCACGTATGGCTCACTGCTTCGCACGAAGCGCATCTCGCTTTATAGAGACTAGTCAAAGGCTTGGAAGTGAAGCTGTTGCTATGTGCAAAATTGCTTCCAGTAAGGGTGTGGGAGAACGCTGCTACAAAGAACTTCTATATTTTTCCACACACAACTATCATGTAGGAACAGACGCATTTACGAAGTTCTGTAGTCTGCTCCCAGATCCCTGGAAGCAGAAGTGTCTCGCGGGAGAAGGAGATACTCTACCTATAGTGAACGACGAATAAGTTATGCAGACTAACCGCCTTCTATCTTTTGCCGCATATTTACTTTTTTTTCTGCTTGCCGGGGTGGCGACTATATACTCTTTCGAACAGACGTATCGCATATCGCTCTCGGAGAATCCCTTGAAAGAATGGAAATTGCGAGCATATGCCAACCGCGTGGTGGCGGACTGTAAAGATGTCTCGTATCGACCTGGATGCTACGACAAGCAGATTCCAGCACTGCTCGACGAAGGTGTCACTATGGAAGACGCCTTTAAAGTAACGGCGTTTGTGCAACTGCAAGATCCTTCCTATGTGTATTGTCATGTCCTCGGACACAACATATCTGCAAAGGAAGCGGCAAAGGATCCTTCCCGGTGGGATACGGTCATAGCTCGGTGTCCTACTGGCGTATGTGCAAACGGCTGTTTGCATGGAGCGGTGCAACAGCGATTTCAAGAGGAAGTGCTAACTGAGAAGGAAATAGTTCAGATTTTGCCCGACCTGGCATCCGCCTGTACCCCAGGTGTAGGGAGAAACTACACTCCTCTTGAAGAAGCAATTTGCTATCACGGGCTTGGACACCTAGGCGTATATGCCACGGGAGGTAATCTGGACCGTGCACTCATGCTTTGTAGCTCACTAGGAGCAATTGCAAAGGACGGAGAAGGAGGAAATATTGCGCGCATGCGCTGCCTTGAGGGGGCCTTCATGCATATTTTCCAATTCCTTGATGCCGAAGATAAGGCGCTCGTACAAGATATTTCTCCCACCACTAGTAGTGAAGCAAAAACATTTTGCTCCAACTTCACGGGCGAGGAGTACGAAGTATGTCATCGAGAAAGTTGGCCACTTAACTGGGATACCGTGAAAACCCCCGAAGGACTTTTGAGTTTTTGCAATGTTTCTAGCACCTCTCGCTATGCGCAGGATTGTTACAACGTATTATTCAACGTTATATTTGCAGGGTTTCATTATGATTCTGCGACTATGACCACGTTGTGTGAAGGACTGCCAACATCTCGCATGGCGCAGTGCTTTGCACATGCGGCGTCTCACTATATAGATTCTAATCAGGACTTGGTCAAAGAGGCTGCTTATATGTGCGCGGTAGCTTCGGAGCATGGTGTGGGGGAGCGCTGCTACAGCGAATTGCTTTTCTTTTCGGTCTATAGTTTTCACGAAAATTCACCGAGTTTTTATCGCTTATGTAATGCGCTTCCGGAGCCTTGGCGTGGAAAATGTTTGGCTGGTAAGGGGCATGAAGTATCGGCACATGCTCTGGACGAATAGTACCGACCGACTTGGAGAGATTTCTCATAATGGTACAATTTTACGTATATGAAGAAAAAAATACTCATTGGGATAGGCGTTCTTGTGTTACTTATCGCTGGGGGATTGTACCTCGCATTTTCTTACCAAAAGCCCACACCAACTACCACATCAAACTCTTCAGTTCCTGTAAGTGGTGTGCTCAACAGCTCCACTCCTGGAACAGTCACCGTTACCCTCACTAAAGACGGTTTTGTCCCTAACGAAATTTCTTTAAAGAAGGGAGAGAGCATCACATTTAAAAACACGACGGGTAATCTTTTCTGGCCGGCATCAAATCTCCATCCATCACACCTGCTCTATTCAGAGTTTGATCCCCAGGAACCAATCCAGCCCACTGATACGTGGACGTTTGTGTTCGAAAAGACTGGTGAGTGGAAATTCCATGATCATTTGTCGCCTTACTTTACGGGAACCATAACCGTCAAAGAATAATCATGTTTCGACTATTCCTCATTCTTCCCCTTTTGGTACTTCTTGCATCTTCAGCACAGGCACACGTAAACGGTGTCTCGTACGAGAAAGAGAAGGATGGATACACGATAGATGCCGGGTACGGAGCGCCCTCAGTAGCGCAAGACGAATCCACACTTATGGATTTCAGACTTCGAAAGGATGGTAAAGATGTTCCCTTTACTGATACCTGGGTCAAAATTACCGAGGAGAGCGGGGCCGTAGTATTTGCAAGTGGTATTCACAATGCCGAATTTGGAGGCCCCCGCATGAGCTACGTGTTCCCGAGGCCGGGGACGTATACGGTGTCATTCAGGTATGAAAATAATGCGGATACGCTCGTGGATGATTCGTTCGTTATAGACGTTACTCCTCGTAAAGAAGGTGGTTTAAATATATTTGGAGTGTCTCTTTTGCCTGTGTTGTATGTAGTTGCTGGGGCTGCTTTAGGTGTGCTAGTTATGCTTATCCTAACGTTGATAATGCGAAAGAAGTCTCCATTAATTTCTGAAATTTAAGGAATCGCCGCATCCCCCAAAGGGTTGGTATACTGGGGCAATGTCCGTTCCACAAGTTGCGCAAAGCTATACTGCAGGATTGTTGCGGGACGTAGGGTTACCTCTTGTTGCGGTGGTGGGCACGCTCTTGCTTCCGTTTCAGTGGATTCTCATATTGTTTATTGTGACTGGTCATGCCCACTTCCTGATGGCATATATCTATCAGGCTCGCGCGGGGAAAATGGATAAGGGGTATTTGCTTCTCGCACTCCTTACATTACTGCTACTTGGGTCTTATCTATTTTATGCTGGGAATTTTATCGTGCTCGTGCTTGCGGTTGGATTATTGTTTTCTGCACATTTTGCGTACGACGAATTCACGCTCCACGGTGAGAAACCAACGTTAGAAAATTTCGCTCTTGTACTAGGATTTTCACTTTTTTTCCTTTCGCTCGTGGCAAGCTATATGTTTCCAGGGCAAAGCCTCCTTATAGTATTGGCATTTGGAATTGCAGCGGTAACGGCTCTTGTTCGCCTTGGTATAAGTCGAAAACCTATCTCACGTACCGAAACATATCTCGTGTTCATTATGCTACTTATAGCCATACTCGCTGTTGGCTTTCAGGTGCCTGAACGAGTGCTCGGTGTCATTGTGTTACTGCATGTAGCAAATTGGTACGTGAGCTTCGGTGTGCGATTGCGCGCGAATCCTGCGCGCGCTCGTAAGTATTGGCTAGAGGTTGCGGCAACACTTACATTTTTTGTAGGACTATTTCTCCTATTCACGGTTTTCCATGTGGAAATTCTTCGGCTTGTATTTGGTGCAGCTTTCTATTATGCATGGGCTATTGCACATATTGTGCTTTCTTTCTATACGTCGATTGCACGAAGGAACGTAGTTGCGACCTAGATATGCGACGCACTCTCTACATTCCTATTATTGCGGCCATAGCCCTCGCACTTGTGGCGGGAGTAGTGTTGTTTTTTCCGCAGTTGCGAAACCTGGTATCAAAATCAGGTGCGCCGACAGTTTCTGATATCCAAGTACAGGTTCCTCCGCTTACCCAGAAATATACAAACGACAGATATAGGTTCACGTTCAATTATCCAGAGGGATATACGGTTCGAGAAGTTGCCTCCGAAGAGGGAACGAACGTGCTTATTGAAAATCATGATTCTGGAAAAGGAGTACAGATATATGTAACGGGGTATGCGGATAGTGACACAACCATTACCTCAGAGCGGGTTATGGATGAGGTGGGAGACATGTCGGTTGAGGATCCGCAGCCGATTGTCTTATCTGCAGGGTCTGGACAGGGTCTGGCGTTTAAAAGCGATAATCCGGATTTTGGAGGAAATTCGAGGGAAGCTTGGTTTATTGTGGGCGGACATCTCTACCAAATCTCTACCTACGCAGAGTATGATGAGTTCTTGAAGGCCGTCTTCGCCACGTGGACATTCTTTTAGTATGAAATTTTCTCTCCCTTTATTTTTATTAACGCTCGTACTGCTGTGCAGTGTGGCGCCCATGTCTGCAAAAGCCGCAACGCTCGCGCGACCAGCAAACAATCTAGGTCTGCAAGCGTACTGGTCTTTTGACGAAGGTACGGGAACAAAAGCAAATGGACTTTCGGGAACCCTAGGTGCAGGCACTATTACGGGAGCCGCTTGGGCCTCTGGTAAAAGAGGTAGCGCACTTTCGTTTAATGGAACATCAGACAAGGTGGCAGGAGGATCTATGACCGTAGGAACAAACATGACCATCTCTGCGTGGGTTAAGAAAACTTCTTCCACAAGTCAGCGCTCGTTTTTTAGTAACAGAGGGGCGGGCGGTACGGTTTATTTTGGTTTAGATGGTACTCAGATTTTCCTTTATAATGATAGTGCAACCCCCGCCGCCTTTAGGTCAAGTGTTGGTTCCGTACAAATGGCGCAATGGCAGCATGTTGTGGTGACAAGTAATGGATCTGTTTCTACCTTCTATATAAATGGTGTATTTGCAACAAGTACTACGCAAACACGCAGCAGTTCTACTGGAGCCACATTCGGAATAGGCTGGGACCCAAACATTGCAACAGAATATTGGGGAGGAAGCATTGACGAAGTTCGTGT
>CAZYDN010000013.1:11143-20013 GCA_964646315.1 uncultured Candidatus Saccharibacteria bacterium | reverse complement strand
GGGGGTGCTTGACATAAAAATTGCCTGTGCTAGTATTCTAGCATATCGGCTCTTTACATGGGCCAATTTTCTTTTCAGGGCGGTGCTCTGCAAGAAAGTACTTCTACATCCTACATATAACCCTCTAGGCAAGGCTTGACGGCTTCAGGGCGTTTCCCCAAGGACCTTCTGGTACCCACCTCGTAGTGGACTCACTGGGAGAATCCCCAGGTGTCTCGTTCACCTTTCGTTTACGAAAGGAGTGCCTGGAGGGTTATGCGCGGGATGTGACTGGTTTCCATACCGATATCAGGAAAAGACCACTCGAGAGAGTGGTCTTTTCCTGTATACTTCATATATGAATTCGTCCCAGATTGATCATGCATACGACGAGGCGGTGGCCCAGGTTCTGGCTTCTGTTGAGGGAGAGCTTCAAGACATTACGACCCGTGCGCAAGCCATTACCGCTTCTGCAAAAGAAGCAGAAGAGACCAATGCACTGACAGCACTTCGTGACCGCCTTTTTGGAACTTCCCATGAGTAACTACGAAAGACCCGGCGTGCTTGAAGGCGCTTCTGCTATCGAGAGCGGCGAAACCCTCGATACCTCAGAAATCTTTGCGATGCGTAGCGAAAGTGCCGACGGGACACTGGTACTTAAAGCACTTAAGGCGCAAGAAGCGGTTCGACTAGCCGCCACGAGTTCTCCGGAGCGCGAAGCGGAGACGACGGAGCTCATGAATCGTTTACAGGAAGTTATTAAGGAGGCGCAGGAGACGCTTAAAAAACTTGCCGGAACCACCGCGCTCTCTTCAACACTTTCTGAGCTCGTGCCTAACGAGCGCCCCGGCACAGAAGAGTCTTCAAGTATTACTGCTGACACACTGGTTGAAAATCCCGCACTTGCAGAGCAACTTCTAGAAGGTATTGTGGCTGTTGGCGAAACCTCAAAAAAAGAAGACTTACTCAATCACTCTCTCGCAAACGAAGCCAGTGAACTGCTTAAAGAAACAAAGAAGGAAAAAAAGAAGGGCAACCACAAGCTTGCGCTAAGTGTCGCTGAGAAAGTTTTAAAGGTCGTGCTCGACGCGAACACGTTTGGTTTTGGAGGAGCTGCGTACGAGGCCATCAAAGAATGCACCAAGGCCTATCTTGATGGGAGAAAAACAAGTCAGGAAAAAAGAAAGCCGGCTTAATCTCGCGGCAAGTCAACAACTTTAAATACTTCGGTGAGTGAGGTCTCGCCGTTTATAGCTTTAAGGACACCCTCCTGCGCCATGGTGAGGTAGCCTTGTCGACGAACATGCTTCGCAATATCACCCTCGCTCGGATTGGTGCGCAAGAATGTTCCCAATTCTTCATCCATAAAAATAGCTTCGTGCACACCCACGCGACCACGGTACCCGCTCCCGTCTTCGTTTGCAGTGTCGGGTACCCACACCATATCGAGTGAAGCGGGGAGTAGGCTCGTGTCGGTAACGGTAGAAAGAATTTTCTCCATCACCCTTTTTTCTTCGTCCGTTGCGGGCACCTGCTTACGCTTGTCCGGATCAAGTGTGCGCACTAAGCGCTGCGCCATTGCTACAGAAACTGCAGAAGCAAATACATTGGGATCAGCGCCAAGGTCTACCAAACGAGGGAAGGTACCCGCAGCGTTGTTGGTATGCAGTGTTGAAAATACAAAGTGACCGGTGAGTGCTGCCTGAAGCGCAACTTGAGCAACTTCAGCGTCTCTGATTTCTCCCACCATAATCACGTCAGGGTCCTGGCGCAGTATTGAACGAAGGCCGGAAGCAAAGGTGTAGTCGGTGCTGTTTGTCTGTGTCTGCACAATACCGGGAAGGTGGTACTCAACAGGGTCTTCAATAGTCACAATCTTAATTTCCGGAGTGTGAATATGGCGCAAGAACGCGTAGAGAGTAGTTGTCTTACCAGAACCCGTAGGGCCAGTAGTAAGGAGCATGCCATTTGGACGCACAATTTCACGCGTGAGTCGTTCAAGCAGCTTTGGATTAATGCCGAGGTTTTCAAACTCAACACCTAATACCGAAGGATCAAGCAAACGAAGTACAAACGACTCTCCGTACGCTCCTGGAATTACCGATGTACGAATTTCAATTTCTCCGGTCACTCCCGGAACAGAGAAGCGCCCGTCTTGTGCTCGGTTGGCAACGTTTAACTTAAGGCCAGAAAGAAGTTTAATGCGGTTTGCGAGTAGGTGATACGCGTGTGATTCGAACAAGTAGGTGTCCGTAAGTACTCCGTCCAAGCGCAACCGCAGACGCACCCCCGTTTCCTCAGGCTCAAGGTGAATGTCGGACGCGCGCATCGCAAACGCAGCGCCCATAACGTCTTCGAGAACGTTTGATATCTGTGCTTGTGCCCCTCCTGCAAATAACGTATCAAGGTGCGTACGAAGTGCGTGAACGGAAGAAAGGGCCCGAGAGCTTTCAGAAAGACTGAACACGCCCGCGGTACTTGTGCGCGCAAGTGAAAGGTCTTGATACCTTTCCCAGGCGGTTTCAATACTTTTCTTAGATACGAGATATCTGGAAAGAATGTACCCGTGAGCCTCAAGTGCGGACTCGATACCTGTAAGTGCAGGGTTTTGAGGATTATGAATCGCTACGTTGAGGTGGTGTCCGTTCTTATCAAAAATAACCATCTCTGCCTGACGAGAGTCCTGCTCAGGAAGAAGGCGAAGCGCATCCACATTGATGGGCATCATTGTGAGGTCGGTATACGTGAAGCGATATTTGTCTGCGAGAATACGTGCCAAGTCTTCCTCTTCAGCCTCGCGCAAGTGTGCAAGCTTCTCGTTTTCTCCGTCAGTATCAAAATGAACAGTCATATATGTGCAAATAATACCACTCGATTACACAGGCGTAGTGAGGGGCGGCGGGAGAGAGGACGGAGTACTTGACAAATACCCTGAATTAGGGGTATAATATATGTATATTGTTGTTCCTTCCAGACGAATAGTCAGGCTATAGGAACGTCTCTCACAAGGAGGACAGCATGTCCGTTCTGAATAATATTCTGGTCGGGACCATGCTTTCGCTGGTCCTGGGCCTGGTCCCTGCTTTCGCGGGCGACCGCTACTACAACCCTGCCACCGGGGAACAGGTGTACACCGCTCAAGGTGACTGCACTCCCGGCGAGGACTTCGGCGGACAAGTTTGTGTCTGCCAAAAGAAGCATGGGCAATACATCAACTGCGCATTCCGCGCGGTGGGTGTCGCCCCCGCCACTCCGTGGCGCGACTGCTTCTTCAATCCCTACGTTTCGTATCACCAGGAGTGCCTGGCGAACGGACAGGGACAGGCGTCGGCGTCCTATCAGAACGGCTACACCCAGGGCTATCAACGCCCCGGCAGTCCGTTTTGGACCGCAGGTCGGCCTGCCCCTGGCTACAGCAGTACCTACTACTGTAGTGGTCGCCGCGGGGACACTCGCTGCGACCGTATGCCACGGCTCGGTTTCTGACTACTCGTTCCACCTAATTGCGCCCCCTCTTCACTGAGCGGGGCGCTTCTTCTTTAGTCGGGGTACAATTGAGACACATGGAACGATTTCTTCCCGACTTAGCAGCGCTCACCACCGAAGCCCGTGCTTTTGTGTCGCGTCTCTCGCCCCGAGAACACGGAGCCACACTTATTACTCTTTCAGGAGAGCTTGGAGCTGGCAAAACATCGTTTACGCAGGGAATGGCCCAGGCACTTGGAGTGTCTGAGGCAGTTACCAGTCCCACCTTTGTGCTTGAAAAAGTATACGAGCTTCACCGCGCGCCTTTTGCGAGGCTTATACATATCGACGCGTATCGTCTTACCGGCGGGGAGGAACTTCGCGCACTGGGGTTTGACGAGCTTATGGGAGAAGCGGGAAATCTCATCGTGCTTGAGTGGCCAGAAAAAGTAGCTGATCTTCTTCCGGCGCCCACGCACCGCATCACGCTCACGGTTCCAGAATCAGAAGGTCGCAGTATTTCATATGCCTAAAGCAGAAAAACAAAAACGATTGGTGCTTCTTGATGCGCACGCGATTATTCATCGCGCGTATCATGCACTTCCTGATTTCACCGGACCACTAGGCCAACCCACCGGAGCACTCTACGGGCTCTCGAGCATGTTACTTAAAATTGCTACCGACCTACGCCCTGACTATATTGTGGCGTGTTACGACTTGGCGGGCCCTACGGTGCGTCACGAAGCGTATGCGGACTACAAGGGTACGCGAGGAAAGACAGATGACGCCCTTGTCTCGCAACTTCAAAGCTCCCGCCAAGTATTTGCAGGGTTTTCTATTCCTATTTACGAGCGCAAGGGATTTGAGGCAGACGATCTGCTGGGCACTATCTGTAAAGAACTCGAAGGGGATCGCAGTATTGAAATCATTATTGCCTCGGGTGATATGGACACCATGCAGCTCATTGATCAGGGAAGAGTATCGGTCTACACCCTTAAGAAAGGCCTCAACGACACTATTCTCTACGACGAGAAAGCAGTACTGGAGCGATATGGATTTGCGCCGGAACTCATTGCTGACTACAAAGGTTTGCGAGGTGACCCTTCCGACAACATCAAGGGAGTGCCGGGAGTGGGGGAGAAGACTGCCACAGAACTTATTCAAAAGTTCGGCACCATCGAGAATATATATAAAACACTCAAGAAGAATGAGGGTGCGTTTCTCGAGGCGGGCATCAAGCCTCGCATGATTGGACTGCTTAAGGAGCACGAAGAAGACGCTCTCTTTTCAAAGAGCATGGCCACGATTCGAACAGACGCCCCTATCGCCTTCTCTATTCCAAAGAAGGAATGGCGAGACGATATGAAGCAAGAGCGTATCTTTGCGGTATTTGATGAGTTCGGATTCAGAACGCTGCGTGCTCGGGTACGTACCCTTACGGGTGAAACAGATGAAGAAGGAGAGGCTGCAAACCTTGAAGAGGAAGAAACTGAGGACCAGGTGGACCCGGAAAAACTAAAGGAGGCTAAGGTGATGCTCTGGCTTTTATACTCGGAGTTTACAAATCCCGGATACGACGACGTGCTTGGATTCACAAAAACTCACACCTTCGAAGAGGCATACAAGGAACTCACCAAGCGTCTCGCAGAAATCCCTACACTTCTTCGGGTGTACGAAGAAATTGAGAAACCACTCATCGCCATTGTGGACCAGATGAGAGTGTGTGGAGTGCGTATAGATGTAGGCGTGCTTGAAAAATTACGCAGTACGTACCGAGCAGAACTAGAGGGAATAGAAAAGGGAATTTATGAAATGGCGGGACGCGAATTTAATGTAAGTTCCCCAAAACAATTGGGCGAAGTGCTTTTTGACGAGCTCGGGCTCATCGTGAAAGGACAAAAGAAAACCGCGACCGGTCAACGCTCCACCAAAGAATCTGAACTAGAGAAAATTCAAGATCTGCACCCTATTATTGGAGAGGTGCTTAAATACCGAGGGTTACAAAAACTCTTGGGTACTTACATTGAGGCTATTCCGCCATTGCTTGATGGTGATAATCGTCTACATGCTGAGTTTCTCCAGACAGGTGCGGTAACGGGAAGAATGGCGAGTCAAAACCCAGGTCTCCAAAATATTCCAATTCGTACCGAGCAGGGAAGAGCAATACGTGCTGCATTCATCCCGCGCAAGGGGTACACGCTGGTGGGGCTCGACTACTCACAGATTGAACTTCGTATTGCTGCGATTCTTTCGGGAGACGAGAAGTTATGCGAAATTTTTCGTAGTGGACGCGACGTGCACACAGAAGTTGCTTCTGCGGTGATGGGAGTTCCTGCGAGCGAGGTTGATCGTGAAATGCGCCGCCGCGCAAAGATAATTAACTTCGGTATTTTGTACGGAATGGGTGTGAACGCGCTTAAGGCGCAACTCGGAACCTCTATTGGAGAGGCGCAACAGTACCTTGAAGATTATTTTGTTACGTTCTCGAGGCTCAAAGAGTATTTGGAAGAAACAAAAGGATACGCCCGCAAGAATGGCTACACTGAAACCATGTTTGGAAGGCGCAGACAGTTTCCAGAAATGAAATCTCCGCTACCGTATGTGCGCGCACAAGCAGAACGCATGGCGATAAATGCTCCCATACAAGGAACACAGGCCGACATCATAAAGCTCGCTATGGTACGCGTGGACGCGTGGCTACGAGAGAAGGGAATGCGAGACGACGCCCACCTACTCCTGCAGGTGCACGACGAATTAGTGTTTGAAGTTCGAAACGAATCACTTACCGAAATCGCACAGGGGATTGAGCGCATCATGGAGACGACCCTTACGGATGAAGAGCGTAAAGACGTGCCTATCATTGCAGAAGCAAAGGCGGGCCCTAACTGGGGCGCAATGGAGCCTCTTGCGAAAGGATAAAACGGGTAGATACTTATAGCGGATGTCCCTGAGGAGGCGCCTATGACTGGCTACGAAGAAGACTTCGACTTCTGTGAACCGGATGAACGTCGTTTCTCACCCCGGCTTAGTCTACTGATCATCGTTCTGCTCAGTGGGGTGGCGTGGTGGCTGCTTCTTCCGGTGCTCTCGTTTCTCCTTTCCTTCCTCGGACCGTACGCGATAATCGCTATCGTCTTGTATGGTCTCATTCGACTCGGACGCCCCTTGTTCGAGAAGAGTGTGGAAGGCATGATTCTCGGTGACTATTACCCCACCGACTAATGTGCGAGAAGGCGTCTCCTACCCGAGACGCCTTCAAGCTTTCTGAAGTCCGTATACAATAGGAGAGTGATATATCTCTTCTATGGAACAGATCCTGCCAAAGTACGGGCAAAAGCCTTTGCTTGGGTAGCTCTAGCGCGCACAAAAGCTCCAGACGCGGCGTACTTAAGACTTTCTGCCGAGCAGCTTACGGAAGCCGCACTCACAAGCGCCATGGGTACACAGGGGTTGTTTTACACCAAGTCGCTTATCATGCTCGACGATCCCTTTTCTCTTTCGGAGTCGGGAGAGCTTGTGCTTTCGTATCTCGACGAGCTCGCTCGTTCTGAAAACCCGGTGGCGATACTTGCACCCAAACTGCTCGCTGCGCGCGCAAAAAGGATAGAAGCGAAAGCAGAAAAAGTTTTTAAACTGGACCGTGAAGAAAAAGTAGTGCGCGGATTTAATAGTGGACTCGTGAACGCACTCGCCCAAAAAGATGGCGAAGTGCTTTGGAAGGAATTACAAAAAGCATACCGACAGGGAGATGCACCTGAGATGGTGCACGGACTCTTGCACTGGAAGGCTCGTGACATGATGCAAAAGGGGAATCCGAAATGGGGAAAGCTAGGTGCACGCAAACTCTCACGCGATCTTATTGAATTGGTGTCGGACTCCCGCAGTGGCGACTTGCAGCTGGGAGAAGCGCTTGAGAGGTTTGCGCTTTCGCTTAGGTGACAAGTGTAGTCAGTGCCTCGCACCTGCCTGGGCGTACTCAATACAAAAAACCGCTTATGGCGGTTTTTGTATTAGTGCGCCCACATGGATTCGAACCATGGACCGTCTCCTTAAAAGGGAGCTGCTCTACCAACTGAGCTATGGGCGCATGCTGATTGTTATACCGCTAATACGTGTAGAGGTCTACCGTGAGGCCATTTGGGTCGAGTAATTTAATAGCTTCTCGCTTCTCTCGCCAAAGCTCTCCGTAGGTGCGGGCCGAGTCATGCATCTTCGTAATTTTTGTACGACCAAGGAATACGCGCCATGTTCCTGTTGAGAAATATGCGTCGTTTTGGTGAGAGGCTACACAGCCATTGTAGTTGAGACGCTTATCGATAAGGGCAAGACAGTACGAAGATACTCGTCCGGCGTCGCTCGGTGTCTTGCAGCTGCTTGTATTTTGTATGGCCTCATAGCAGGCGTTGTCTTTGTAAGGATTGCCCTGGAAGTACCGATCAAACTCTTCGCGCGCGGAAGGGCAGCGGTTGTTGAGGCTCGGGTAGTAAGACTGTGAGTAGCCCAGATACCCCGTACACATATTCTCCTTAAAGGATCCACCAAGCGGAGACTCGCCGGTAACAACAAAGGCCTGGTCTCCGGGACGAAGCACAATAGGACTAGTCTCGTTCACACTTCCTGCGGTAGGAAGTGGGTCTCCGGCTCCAATGGTGGCGCCAAACTCGGTGGCAGCAGACTGCAGACGCCAGCCCGTGAGCGTAATATCTCCAGGAGCGCTCGAAGACACTTGTATGGTTACGTATTCTTGATCAGGATTAGTCGTGTAGAAATTTCCGCCCACAATACGCACCTGGCCCTTGTAGGGAGAGGGGGTACCAAAAAGCGCCTGCTTGTTCGCCTCCTTTTGAAGGTCAGCTAGCTGGTACTCTGCGTTCGAAAGATTCCCACGGATTTCTTCACGGCGCACTCCGGGCAAGTTGCCGGTAACTTTAATGCCCGTAACCCAGCCACCCTCACCGTATCCGGTCTGCGTCTGTCCGGTGTTGGTGATGGGGGTAATGTAGGGCCCGGCCCATGAGATGGGTTTTGAAGGTCCTCCCCCTGCAAGCCACAGGATAAAGAAGAACACCATGACTGCGAGGAAAAAGAGTGCGTCGCTCTGCATGAAGCTATGATACCGCGCCCTGGCGCAGTCGTTTAAGTTCTTCACGTACTACCTGCGCGTCGCTCCACGCGGTTTTAGCACCACCCGCTTCCATGATGTAAGGGTCAGTACCTTTTCCTGTGATAAGTACTGCGTCGTTTGTGGACGCCATGCTTAGTGCGGTACGGATGGCTTCTCTACGATTCATTACTATGTGCGGTTCGCGCACCATTTCAGTGGTCATAGCCGCCACAATCGAATCAGGGTTTTCGTCATAGGGGTCTTCGTTGGTGAGAATCACTTCGTCACACGATTCACTCGCGATACGACCCATGAGTGGACG
>CAZYDN010000013.1:0-11043 GCA_964646315.1 uncultured Candidatus Saccharibacteria bacterium | reverse complement strand
TGGTGAGAATCACTTCGTCACACGATTCACTCGCGATACGACCCATGAGTGGACGCTTCCATGTATCGCGACCTCCGCCCGTATTGCCAAGCACGCAGATTTTGCGGCGTTTCGCATACGCGCCATAAAGTGCCTGAAGAGAATCAGGGGTGTGAGCGTAATCAACGATGGCGAGAAAATCTTGCCCCTCATCAATTTTTTCCGCGCGCCCTGGAATGCGCGTAAGAAGAGCAAGTGCCTCACTACTTTTTTCCACTGGAATACCAAGCCACGCAGCGGTCTTAATAGCCGCAAGCGCGTTCATAACAGAAAACTCTCCTGGTTGGGGAATGGAAAAAGTTACTCCTTCGTACATAAACGAAACGCTACCATCGCGGAGGGATACATTTGCTACGTCCCCAATACCAAAAGGGAGTTTTGCTTCAACAGGAAGTGCTAGATACGGTTTTGCGTACTTACTGTCGTGATTGGCGACGATGGCACGCGGTCGCTTCGGAGAGCGGCCAAGTTCCTCACCCAAACGAAACTTTGCTTTCGCATACTCCTCCATGGAGCCGTGGGATTCAATGTGCTCCCTCTGTAGATTCGTAAAAATGAGTGCGTCCATGTCGAGGAAGAGGTGTCTGTTTTGCACCGCACCCTCAGAAGTCACCTCGAGAATGGCGTAGCGTGCACCTTTTTGAACGGCTTGCTTTAAAAAAGTTTGGAGAAACCCACGTCCCGGCATGGTCATCTTAAATAGGTTAGGGCGCGAATCCTCGTTTACCGCAAAACGAATGGTGCCGGCCATTGCGGTGGGATAACTTGCGTGACGCAAAATCGCAAAAAGCATTTCTGAGACGGACGATTTGCCCTTGGTTCCGGTGATTCCTATCACAGTGAGACGGCGCGCGGGGAAGCCACACATAAAAGCAGACACCCCTGCCCACGTCGCGTGATACGCGCGCAGCAGTACCTTGTGGGTGCGTGCGGGGAGCAGGAAAGCGATGAGAAGACGTAAGAAGTGCATATTATTTTGAGGCAGAAGAAAGTGCTGCTTTCAACCTGGCATCTTTCCCAACAGCGGTCTTTGGTATTGCGGTTAGAGCCGAGCGTGCTTCGCGGTCGTTGTACCCGAGAGCCACGAGCGTATCAAATACATCGGCATCACTTTCGTCATGGAATTCCTCGCGTCCTCCCATTTTTTCTGAAAGCTCGACGACAATTTTCTCAGCCGCCTTTTTTCCAAGACCTGCTACGCGAGTTAGGTATTCAATATCCCGAGCGCCAATGGCACTCTCAAGAGCTTGGCGCGGTCCACGTCGCATGATGGAGAGGGCAGTCTTGGGCCCCACGTTTGGAACGGTGAGGAGGAGTTCGAAGAATGACCGCTCGTCTTCTGTCTGGAATCCGTACAAATCCACACCGTCTTGTTTAAGTGAGAGGTAGGTTTTTAGAAGGGCCTCAGACCCTTCGTGAAGTTGGTCAGAGGTTGCCAGGTGCACATAGATTCCAAAGCCAGCCACATCAACCACGGCCCCCAAGGGGTCGACGGAGGAAACTCGGCCACGAATCTCACGAATCATACGTATATCCTAGCATTTCTTGCATCTCTAACCGATATATCGTACTATTCGTCCCACATGGCAATTACCGCAAACGCAAAAAAGGCACACCGCGCTTCCCTTAAGAAGCACGTTTTTAACGTACGTCGCAAGCGCGTGCTCTCAGAAGCTACCAAGGCTGTTAAGAAGCTTATGGTTACTGACACGAAGGCTGCAAATGTATCTCTTGCTGAGGCATACAAGGCAATTGATAAGGCTGCAAAGCGCGGAATCATTAAGAAGAACACCGCAGATCGAAAGAAATCTCGACTCGCACTCGCTATCGCTCGAAGCGCAGCGAAGTAGGGAAGAAGAAAAACCCCGGACCAAACTGGTCCGGGGTTTTTCTATATCTATAACGGGGTTGGAACCGGCGATTACGCCATTCGCCCGCGAGTCGAAGGTTCGCCGTCGCTCACCTTCGCTCTGGGCACCGCCTCACTGTTTCGGTCTGCTGACCGAAACATGTTCCGGCGTTCGATTCCAAACGCCGGCCAAACTCTTGGCCGGCTCCGAGAGCACAAATGAAAAACACAGTCCCTGGGGACTGTGTTTTTCATTTGTGCTCTCGGTTGGAATCGAACCAACATTACCAGCTCCGCAAGCTAGCGTCCTATCCATTGAACGACGAGAGCGAGTGAGGAAGACAAAGAATGCGTGCGCAGCACATATTCTTTGTCTCTCCGAGCGAGCTCGTGTACCCCTAACGAGTCTCCGAGTGTACGGGGTACGAGAGAACACTCTCAATTCTGCACCTTCTTTATTTCCCTGCGCCGAGCGAGCTCGTGTACCCCTAACGAGTCTTCGAGTGTAAGGGGTACGAGAGACCGCTCTCGCATGCACGAACAACTGTTCGTTTTTCGACTCTATCCTTTTCGAGCCCTATTCGCAACCTTTAGAGTCGGAACATGTCTATGACACGATCGATGATTGACTCATCATGCTTACCCTCTTCTACGCGGTCAGCAAAGAATTCGTATATCTCAACGGGATCGTGTCCAACAATGGGTATGAGAAGGTGGGGGGCAAAAACACGCTTTGTTTTTATTGAGAGGGCAGGCGGCCATGTGGGATCAATATACTCAAGCACGCAAAAGTGAAGCATGTCCTCAAAAGGATAAAATGTTTGGTCCACCATCACACCAGTATCGGTGATAGAGAACTGATGAGTGCCGAGCCCCCGGGCAGCTTGTAGTGCCAGGGTACCTCCCGCAGCGAGAATAACGAGCGCCAAAATAAGATTACTGAAAAGAATACATGCTATTACTCCCGCAACAGAAATAACTCCAAGCGCCCAATACCAATCGGAGCCTTTTTCTTCAAACGCATATTCTGTTCCCTCCCATTGGTAGTAAACCGTGCGGGCCATATGTGAAGATGATAGCATCTCGCTTCTTACTAAAAATAAAATATCCCGCACAGCAGTGCGGGATATTTTATTTTGCGGATGAGGTGGGACCACGATTACGTTTTTCGAACCTTACAGGTTCTGTACACCTTGCGGATAATTTATCGCTACACTCAAAATTATGCTGGCAAGGTTTTCGAATCCCACACGCTCTGCTTGGAGCAGAGCTCGCCTCTACAAAATGAAAAAGACCGCATGAGCGGCCTTTTCATTTGCGGAGGAGGTGGGATTCGAACCCACGGAGACTTTCGCCTCGGCGGTTTTCAAGACCGCTCGTTTCGACCACTCACGCACTCCTCCAAGAGTGACTACACTTCTTCAGTATCTGTGCCACGAGTAGTCGCCGGTGCCGGCGCAGGAGCGGGCGCAACCTTTGCTGCCTGCTTATCTGCACGGAACCACACGAGGTACACGAGCTCAGGGATACCGAGTCCGTTTACAATGAGCAAGAATACAAACCACCACTTTTGTTCGTTTCGGGCAGCATGCCAGAGTGCGTACCCCTTAACAGCTACCAATCCAATCGCCAGAATGACGAGGAAAGGAAGACCTATCAAAGGGAACGGAAATAGCATGTTTTCAAAACCGTGGTGCATGTACCAAGTATTCATCATACGGGGAGACTATAGCACGCAAGGCCGCTGCCGTGTAGGATTTTGATATGCGCTATCTGGGAATCGATTACGGCACCAAACGAGTAGGTCTCGCCCTCTCTGACGAGAGTGGGGCAATGGGCTTTCCGTACAGCACTATTCCTTGTAACGGACGCTTGATAGACGAAGTGCTGGAGCTTATTACACGAAAAGAGGTTGGAGCTGTGGTGATAGGAGAGTCCAGAGGATTCGATGGGTTTCCAAATCCGGTTGCTAAGTATGCAAAAGAATTTGGCACGCTACTTGAACAAAAAGCAGGAATTCCAGTCGCGTATGAACCTGAAACGCTTACTACGCAAGAAGCAAGACGCAACTTTGAAGGAGTGCGAGAACCCGGAAGTGGAAGCTTACATGTGGACGCTTCTGCTGCAGCACTCATTCTCACGAGTTTTTTAGATAGACAAAAATAACTATGAATCCAGATACACAGACCGTTCCTGAAGAAGTGCCATCACAACCGGGTCCTGAAACTCTTCCGGAGACTCCTCCGGCTCCACGGATTAGTATTAACGACCTTGCAAAGGTAGAGGTAAAAGTAGGTACTGTACTTGCGGCAGAGAATGTTCCCGAGACCGACAAGCTCATAAAGCTCTCGGTAGACTTCGGAGAAGAGTCAGGGCCCAGACAAATTGTTTCTGGTATTGCGGCATACGTCGAGAGTGCGGGAGACTTGGTAGGGCGCCAGCTCGCATTTGTTACTAACCTGCAACCACGCACTATTAAAGGGCTTGAGAGTAATGGCATGTTGTTTGCTGTGGGAAACGACGACAGCTTTGCATTTCTCACTCCCGATAGGCAGGTAGCACCCGGAACAAGCGCGCATTAATTTTTACCCGGAGATATACGGTGCTATGTGTAGCACGGGGCGGTATACTGGCGTATATATGTCAGACAGTTTTTTAGCACGCATTGCTCGCATAGAACTTGCTCCTCCGCGCTATCTCTCGATGCCGGCTGCGGGAATTGATATCTCCACGAGTGGTATTAAAACGGCAGTACTTGCAGAGCGTGTAGGTGGTCTTGAGTTGGTTGCGTATGGAGAACAACTCCTACCGACAGGCGCCGTAACGGGAGGCGAAATTACAGATCCTGTTATCGTGGCAAAAACCGTTCACGATATTGCGCGTGCTCACCACATTAAATTCGCGAACATCGCACTATCAGAATCAAGAAGCTATCTCTTTGAAGCAAGACTTGAAGGGGATCATCGAACTGCGAACTCAGTGGCGCTTAGGGCACTCACGGAGCAACACATAGACGAATACATCCCGCTCCCTCCTACTGAGGTGGCGTTTGATGTTATGCCGGTGGTTGCAACTGAAACAAGTATGACCGTAGCTGGTGTGGGCTATGCCAGACGTGTTATTGAAGAGTCGCTTGCTACCCTCGACGAGGCGGGTATCGTTACGCGCGCAATTGAAAGCGAGACCTTTTCTATGGCGCGCGCGCTTATGCCCCGCGATAGTCATGAGACCGTACTCATTATTGATATTGGTAAGACGACCACAAAACTGATGGTCGTGACGGGCCAGATTCCGCGATTCGCCACCACCCTTGATATAGGGGGTGATGCTCTTACACAGGCCGTCATGAAGCATTTTGGCGTAAGCGAGGAAGAAGCCAAGAAAGTGAAGGCAGAAAAGGGATTGGTAAGTGGTAGCGAGCAAGACGAGTATGTGGCGACCATGCTCATTACCGTTTCTGCTATTCGTGAAGAAATTCTTCGTCGTTTACAGTATTGGCAGGGGAGGGCAGAAGCAGGAAGTGATCATGAGCCTGTGGAGCGTGTCATCCTCACGGGAGGTAACGCCACAGTGCGCGGACTCCCTGAGTATTTTGAAACCGCACTTAAGCTTCCCGTGGCGCTTGGAGACGTGTTCATTAATTTGGCTTCGCGAGATGTGTGGCTTCCACCGCTTGATTACATGGAATCCCTTGCCTACGCCACAGCCATAGGTCTCGCCCTCCGTGATCACCAACACTAACCATGAACCTTCTCCCGGACACACGAAAACACGCTCTCGTACGCCTTTATTTGATGCGTGTGAGTGTCGTAGCGGCACTCTTGCTCTCGGGAGTGCTTCTCGTGCATGCGACCCTTACCCTTCCGTCATATTTGTACCTATATCAGCTTGTTACCGAAAGAACACAAGAACTCGCAACACTTGGAGAGCGACTTGCGGGCTCGAAAGAGCGAGAGGTGAGTGCGCGCGTTTCAACGCTGAATACGAGCGCCACGTATCTTTCGCATATTGAGAGTCGTGTGACAGCATCAGGCGCCTTGCGAGCGATAGGTGCTATACCTCATCCGGGCGTAGGACTTACGGGTTTTTCGTTCTCACAACCACTCGCAACAGCCAGTGCGCCAAAGATGACTCTTTCCGGAAATGCGGTATCTCGTGAAGCACTGCGCGCGTACGCATCATCACTTCAGACCCTCCCCTATATCTCTAAAGTAGACCTGCCTATTAGTGCGTATGCAAAGGAAACAGATATCGATTTCACGATTACTCTTTCCGGAACCTTTTTGCCATGAAGCGCACCCCTCTCATTCAACTAATAGTTGCACTGCTGATACTTGTAGTAAGTATAGGCTTAGTAAGCGTATCCACCTTAATGGTGCAGAAAACTACCGTGAAAGCCACTGAGCTGTCTGCTGAGATAGAAGCTAAGCGAGCAGAAGCTACTCGCGTCGAACAGGCGAGTAAGGCGCTTCCGGCCCTACTCTCTGCAGAGGAAAGTATAAAAACATACTTTGTCCGACCAGATGATATCGTGCCGTTTCTTGGGCAGCTTGAGAAACAGGGAGGTGCGCAAGGCGCCGTTGTCCAGGTGCTCTCTGTCGATTCCAATGCTTCCGGCGCCGATAAGCGAATTTCTCTCTCACTTAAAATCACCGGAACATACGATGCGGTGCTTCGTACAATCGGCACTATCGAATACGGCCCGTACGACATTGTCCTCACCAACGTGACGTTTGATACCCTGCGCGCACCAGATGGCAAAACTTCTGGCGAGTGGACTGCCGCAGCGGTGTTCTCACTCGGCACTCAGCCAATAGAGGCCCCCAAGAAATAGTATGAAAAAAATCTCTCTTTCCTTAGACACGCTGCGTCAGATGTTCCGTCCAGGGACACACACATTTCCTGCTCGCGACTGGTATATTCTTGTGGGTATTACCATGATACTTATTGGCATAAGTGGTGTGTACCAAGCGTGGACTTACTACCACACAACCGCGCCCACTCAGTCGGAAAACGCTCGTGTGGAGAAACCAGTCTTTGATGCGGACTCGATACGTGCGGTAGAAATAACATTTGAGAAACGAAAGGAAGAGGCCGAACGATACCGTAGTACGTACCACTTCGTTGACCCCTCTAGATAGGGGTTAGAACATGATGTTATAATCCTTGGATGCCGTATAAAAATCGTTCTGACCTTTATGCCGCACAGAAGAGGCATCGAATTAAAATAAGAGTCGCGCTTCTTGACTTCCTTTCTACAAAAGAATGTATAGATTGTGGTGAAGCTGATCCAGTTGTTTTGGAGTTTGACCATAGGAATCCAGAGACAAAATCAAGGGGGGTGGCGAGATTCCTGTCAGGTCATTTTTCTTGGAAGTCTGTAATTGCTGAAATAGAGAAATGCGACATTCGCTGCGCCAATTGCCACAGGCGTAAAACCTACGTACAGTACAAACATTGGGGAAAATCAATGCCCTCATAGCTTAATGGATAAAGCTGCGGACTTCTAAGCCGTCGATCTTGGTTCGATTCCAGGTGGGGGCACCAAAGAAAAACAAAGAACCGGCTCTCGCCGGTTCTTTGTTTTGGGTTGGTGCGCGATGAGGGACTTGAACCCCCGACCTTTCCGGTGTAAACGGACTGCTCTACCAACTGAGCTAATCGCGCGCTGTGGAGCACGATACCGTAGCTTTCGCATTTTGGAAAGTAACCCCCGTAGACTATCCTTAGTTCTCATACCGTATGAACGAACGTCTTGAGGCTCGCATCTATGGTCGCGTGCAAATGGTTATGTACAGAGACTACGCGCAACGAAAGGCAAAAGGCCTACGTCTTGTAGGAGAAGTGCAGAATCTAGAGGATAAGACCGTGCGAGTAATTGCAGAAGGACCTCGTGTACAGCTTAATCACTACGTAGAAAAGCTAAAGAAAGGCTCCCTGCTTTCTGATGTGCGGGAAGTTCAACTTACTTGGCTACCAGCCACAAACAATTACACTCGTTTCGATATCAACTATGACTAATCCTGAAACAGCTGGCCTCTCCGTAGGTATCATCATGGACGGAAACCGACGCTGGGCAAAGAGTCATGGTGTACCCGCGTTTGAGGGGCACCGAAAAGGAGCAGAAAGATTAAAAGATCTTGTCCGGTGGGCAGAACGTGCACAGGTCACGCACATTATTGCCTACGCCTTCTCAACCGAAAATTGGAAGCGTGAAGAGGAAGAGGTGGGAGCTCTCATGAAACTCCTTGAGGAATATCTGAAAGCTGACCTTCGAGAATTGCGTGAACATGCGCAGATACGATTCATCGGTGAACGCGAAAAGTTTACTGACTCTATCCAACGAGCAATGGAGGAAGTCGAGCAGAGCTCACAAACTAAAGGTCCGGTACTTGCGATTGCGCTTTCCTATGGGGGGCGTTCAGAAATCGTACGAGCCGTTCAGCAATTAAGCGCGGAAGGAATTCACATTACCGAAGATTCTCTTCAGGAGAAGCTTATGACGGCAGGTATTCCAGACCCTGACCTGATAATACGTACAGGAGGGGAACAGCGACTTTCGAACTTTCTTCCCTGGCAATCAACCTATAGTGAACTCGTATTCACCAATACGCTCTGGCCTGATTTTTCTGAAGAGGAATTTACGGAGCATATTTCAGTGTTTCGTAATCGAAAACGCAACTTCGGTGTATGAGTAGTCTTTCAACGATTGCCTCATACGGTGCTCAGATAGATGAGTCGGCGAAAGCTTTTCTTGCCCGCAACCCAGGAGACCTTTACGGTATGTTGCAATATTTTATGGGATATACCGACACGCAATTTGTAGCAATGCCAACGGTCGCAGGAAAACGCATTCGTCCCGGACTCGCTCTGTATCTTGCGGAAGCATACGGAGATCTTGAAATTGCCAAATCTGCCGCTCTTTCTATTGAGCTTTTTCATAACTTTTCACTTATTCACGACGACATAGAAGATCACGATGAGTTGCGTCGTGGTCGCGAAACCGTATGGAAGGTTTGGGGTATAAACAAAGCACTTAATGCAGGAGACGCACAATTGCTGCTCAGTCTTCTTGCTCTCAACAATACGCAGGAATCCATCGATACTGCGCCAGCGTCTTCCACCGTAATGCAATTTTTGCTGACGCAATATCTCAAAGTTATCGAAGGACAGCACCAAGATTTTTCACTCGCAGAACTCCCCCTCACGCACGCTCACGTAACCACCAGCGCCTATCTACACATGATAGGGAATAAAAGTGCAGAGCTTATATGTGCAGCTACGGCTGTGGGAGGTTTGTTAGCAGGTGCTCCATCAGAAGATATAGAGAAGCTTAGAGTGTTTGGGTTTGAGCTTGGTCTTGCGTATCAATTACACGATGACTACCAATCGATATGGGGAAGTAAGGCAGAAACAGGAAAAACTCCCATGGGAGACGTTGTTGAACGAAAGAAAACACTCCCAATTATATTTACGAGAGATGTTCTTGCGGGTAGAGATGCAGTAGAGTTTACAAAAATGTTTGAATTGCACTCAGGCGCAGGGCCGGAGGCAATACGTCTCGTTCTTGAGAAGGCTGGAGCCAGGGAATATCTTTTAGGAACAGTGCGCGTACATGCGGAGGCCTGTCTGGAGTCACTCGAATCTCTTTCTATCGAATCGACACGCAAGACGATCCTCAGCGAATTTGTGAGGGAACTTATACCTGCGAAATAACACACTGTGGTAGGGTGGGCATATGGATTTTCAGATTCTCTATGAAGACGACGTAATCGTCGCAATTAATAAGCCGGCTGGCGTGATGACTCATCCAGACGGGCACACTACCGACCAAACGGTGAGTGACTGGTTTGGTACCCGCTACCCGCAGTCAATCGGGGTGGGGGAGACGCAGCGCCTTACCGACGGCTCTGAGGTAGCAAGACCTGGTGTGGTGCATCGCCTTGATCGCGACACCTCGGGAGTATTGATACTTGTGAAGACACAAGAGGCGCATGTTTTTTTCAAGGCAGCTTTTCAAGAACGTCTCACAAAAAAGACCTACCTCGCGGTGGTGTATGGGACCATGAAGGAGGAAAAGGGAACGATAGAGTTTTCCATAGGTCGCTCACGCAAGGACTTTAGGCTCCGTAGCGCGCAACCAAAAGCCCGAGGCACGCTCAGGGAAGCAATTACCCACTATGAAGTAATCGATGAGATAGGCACTCACTCACTCTTGAAGGTGACACCAGAGACCGGAAGAACTCACCAGATTCGCGTGCATTTAAAGGCACTCCACCACCCCGTAGTGTGTGACCCGCTCTACTCTCCCGGTAAACCCTGTGACCTCGGTACCTCCCGCTTGGCTCTACATGCTGCCAGTCTCGATCTCCCTCTGCCAGACGGAACGAATGTCCATATCAGTGCGCCGGTGCCCCAAGACCTGCAGAAGGCTGTGGACGCTTTCCCCAGAGCTGCCGCTGTTATTGCCTCCTTATAGGGCGCATGGTAGAGTGCGCCAATCATGCATAACGTTATAACTCCAGTAAAAACGAACGAACGCGTTCAGCTTGGTATTCGTTCTGGCGATACCGTCCGTGTACACCAAAAGGTTATGGAGAAGGGCAAGACCCGTCTTCAGGTGTTCGAGGGTCTTGTAATCGCGGTTAAGCACGGCACCGAGCCAGGCGCGACCTTTACCGTGCGCGCTACTATGTCAGGCGTAGGTGTTGAGAAGATTTTCCCACTCTACAGCCCGGTTATTGATAAAATTGAGATTACCAAGCGTTCGAAGGTTCGTCGCGCAAAGCTCTACTTCATTCGTGAGAAGGTGGCTCGTGAGGTACGTCGCCAGCTTCGCAATATGCGCATGGTAAAGATTTCAACCGATGACTTTAAGGAAGAGGAGGCTCCTGTTGTCGAAGAGACTCCAGAGGCCGTAGAGGAGGCTCCAGAGGTTACTGTAGAAGCTACAGAGACCGAAGAGGTGGCTGCTACCGAGGAGGAGGCTCCTTCAGAGGAGAAGAAGGACGAAACGGCTGCATAAGCGCCAACAGTTGTTAAAAATGAGCTGGCCCGCTATAGTAAGCGGGCCAGCTCATTTTATGAGCTCGTATGCCAAGCCCAGGTGGTGAAATTGGTATACACGCATCCTTGAGGTGGATGTGGCTTCGGCT
>CAZYDN010000012.1:0-22381 GCA_964646315.1 uncultured Candidatus Saccharibacteria bacterium | reverse complement strand
GGTCAAGACAAAACTTCGAGGCGGCCACAGATGTGGCCGCCTTTCGGGTGGGTTAGGGCTCGAAGAGCCCTGGTTGGGCCGGTGGATCTTGGACGAAACCCGGTAGCGTCAGTTGGCGCGGATCTGCAGTTCCTTGCTCATTGTCGTTCTCACCGAACAGTTGTCCGGAGTCACGGTCTTCGTTGCCCATAATGAGCCCCCTTTCTACTCCGACTATTAGGATACCACGAGAGACGACCCTGCCCAGTTGCCCAGGCAGGGTCGTAACAGTGGAAAACTATCGTCTCCACCCATTATTAGTCTTCCGCGACAGTGTCGGCCCCGTTGCCCGGCAGCGAGGATCTCTTGTGAGCCTAAGGTTTTGCATGATGCCCTGATTTCGGTGAGGTATCTCCGGATAGTGTGAAGGCTCATTCCCCAGTATCCGGATGGTGTCATGACCCCTATACTCATAGCCGCGACTATTTAGAAGGTCTAGACATAGCTCATCGGGACATCTTTCCAGTCGGATCGCTTCTCCGCGCAATCCCGCATCAACTCCATAAATCACCAAGATGGGACCTAGTTCGAGTCTTTGTCGGTCGCGGATAGCGAGGTCGAACATTTTCTCGCCTGAAACCCAAGCAATCAATATTTGAAAGTCATCATAGTCCAATCCCATATGCCTTCCCCTTTTCTTCTGCGCGCATCCTAGCACAGACCCCGTAACACACGAAGACCACACCTACGGTGTGGTCTTCGTGTGTTCGCAGTAATCTCTACCGCGTGCGACTACCAATAAAATTAATGATTATATCTTGCTCTGAATTTCAACTACCTGACGCTTTAGGTCATTTAATTGTGCTTCTTTAGTGGTGACATTTGTCTTTGTAACGCCTGGGGTCGGCGTAATGTCCAGACTCTCAGCGAGTTGAGCATTTGCTTTCACCTGCTGACAGGCAGTGGGTCCCTTAGCCTGACATAGAGGATCTACTCGCCAGTCATATGCTGTTCCAAGACCTCCATTAGCTAAATCAGTCAAATTTATGCCTGCATCTGAACCTGTTCCTGGATACATCTGATAAGGAAGGTGAGGGATATTTTTGTCTTCCATACCTTTTTCCAACCCTTCTAATTGCTGACGATCGATACCGAATCGGTCCATTACGGTCAGGATGGCGGCGGGATTGAAGGGAGTTTGGGTAAGTTTTACACCCTTAGGGTCATAATAGGAGACTGAACAGATAGTCTTGAATCCTGAGCGAAGAGGACAGTAATCTACTCCCAATTGACCCGCCCGCACGTCAACATTTGGATCAGCATCCCGAGTCCGGTCGTACTCAGCGTCCGTGTAGTACACACCATTCTCATCATAATGACCAAGTGAACCTTGAACTGCATTACTCTTATCAGCACCCTTATACCCAGCAGCCACATCTACCTGCTGGTTCCCTGCACCCTGTCCGTATACTCCGGTGCAGCCTACTTCCGTCCACACCCCATCCACATTTTTATAGCTAGATGGTCCGCACCCCTGCCCAGACGCAGATGTTTGAGACACTGGAGTTGTAGTCTGTGTTTCTGAAGTAGGGTTTGTGCTGTTTGCAATTTTAGTCTGCAGAGCTTGAAGATGGGTAAACATATTAAGATATACCTTCTGAGCTGCACTTAGATAGTCGGCAGCTGACATGCCAGGAGTTCGAATCGGGAGAGAAAGAGAAGGAAGAGTTCCAATTGTTGTGGCTGAGGTGTTACTTGAGGGAACTGATACTTGGGCAGTAGAAGAAAGTGCCGCATTCGAAGCGGGGCTTTTCTGTACCGTACCCCTGAATTCAGCGAAAGGCTTTTTCGCATAGCTCACATTCTGCAGGGTGAGCACGAAGTATGCATTCTCACCCTGATTATTATTTGCTGAGAAGTTTACTGCATTACGTACCGGTATTGAGATGGTCTGTCCAACGCGCACAGTGTACTTCCTCTCTTCACTCGCGAGTTCCAATCGAGCACGTTGACTGGACTCATCAAAGGAAAAGGTACAGTCTTTAGAATTAAATCGTTGGTTGATACAACTGTCTGACCAGTCCTTATCCCAAGTTACTTCACGCAGAACCACGTATCCGTCATTCCCGGAAACCGGGGAAATGACTGAAATTGCTTCTAGGTAGATTCCTGTTTCCGCATTACTTATCTCTGCAACACTTCCTTCCTCAAAACCGACCGAGGAGAATCCAGAGTTTGCACGCACGTAGAGGCGGGTATTGAAATCCGCAGCATTTGCCGTCGCAACAAAACTTGAAGCTGTAAGCACAAAACTGAATACAATAACAGCGAGCACTCGTGTAAATTTCTGGAACATCATAAAGATCAGTGGTGATGGTTTATTACCCCGAAATGATAGCATGCCTCAAATATGCTTTAAAAAGCCACGGTATAAAAGAAAAAACCGGCGTTCTTATGGAACGCCGGTTTTTTCTTTGAAAGATTACTTGCGACTCGCGATGATGTCCTGAGCCACGTTGCTTGGCACAACCTCGTAGTGATCGAATTCCATTGTCATGGAACCACGTCCTTCAGTCATAGAGCGAAGCGTTGTGGTGTAACCAAACATTTCAGATAGTGGAACCTTGGCGTTTACCACCTTGTTCATACCGCGCTCCTCCATACCCTCGATAGAACCACGCTTTCCGGAAAGGTTTCCGGTGATGTCACCCATGAACTGCTCAGGGATAACAACCTCCACGCGCATGATTGGCTCGAGAATAACTGGCTTGGCCTTCTGTGCAGCTTCCTGGAATGCCTGAGATGCGGCAATCTTGAAGGCGATTTCAGAAGAGTCCACATCGTGGAAGGAACCGTCGTAGAGGTCCACCGACACATCCACCATCTGGAAGCCTGCGAGCACACCGCGGTTCATAGCTTCACGAATACCCTTCTCAATTGGGTTGAAGTATTCAGATGGAATCACACCTCCCTTAATGTTGTTGATGAACTCGAAGTGATCCTCACGAGTCACGTTCTTAGCAACCTTTGCTTCAGGATCAACTGGCTCAAGGTGCTTCACCTTAATCTTCACGTGACCGTACTGACCCTTACCTCCGGTCTGCTTGATGTACTTGTTGTCTACGTCTGCAGCTCCCATGATGGTTTCGCGGTATGCCACCTGTGGCTTACCTACGTTTGCTTCCACCGTAAACTCGCGCTTCATACGGTCCACGAGAATTTCGAGGTGAAGCTCACCCATACCTGCAATGATGGTTTCGCCCGTCTCCTCGTCAGAAGACACCTTGAAGGTTGGGTCTTCGTCAGAAAGTTTCTTGAGTGCCATACCCATCTTCTCCTGGTCGGCCTTAGTCTTTGGCTCAATGCGAAGCGATACCACTGGCTCAGGGAACACAATCTGCTCAAGCACGATTGGATTAGATTCGTCACAAAGGGTGTGTGAAGTCTTGGTGTCCTTAAGACCTACGAACGAAGCAATTTCTCCGGTGAATACCTGATCAACTTCTTCACGCTTGTCTGCCTGAAGGCGCACGATACGGCCCACACGCTCCTTGGTGCCCGTGTTTGCGTTGTAGATGTATGAACCCGCAGAAACGGTACCTGCGTACACACGGAAGAACGTGAGCGCTCCCACGAATGGGTCTGTCTGAAGCTTGAAGGCAAGCGCCGTGAACGGCTCGTTGTCGTCTGCCTTGCGAGTGATTTCTTCGCCAGTCTTAGGGTTCGTTCCCTTTACCGGTGGAAGGTCGAGTGGGGACGGAAGGTAATCAACCACTGCGTCGAGCACGAGCTGTACACCCTTGTTCTTAAGAGCGGAGCCCGTGTAGACCGGGAAAATCTGGTTTGCGATAACTGCCTTACGAAGCGTCTTCTTAAGCTCCTCAAGTGACGGCTCGGTTCCCTCAAAGAAAGCGGTGAGCTGTGCTTCGTCGTTCTCAACGATGCGCTCCACGAGCTCAGCGCGGTACATCTTAGCGTCTTCAAGATACTTCTCAGGAATCTCTCCTTCGTCTACGTTCTCTCCCATGCTTCCGCTGAAGGTGTATGCCTTCATCGAAAGAAGATCAACAACTCCCTCGAAATCTCCCTCAGCTCCCATAGGAATCTGCGCGCGCACCGCCTTCTTTGAAAGACGATCGAGAATCGACTTGTAGGAATCCTCAAACGAGGCGCCAGTACGGTCGAGCTTGTTGATGAAACATACACGAGGTACCCCTGCCTCGTCTGCGTAGCGCCAGTTAGTCTCGGATTGTGGCTCCACTCCTGCAACACCGTCGAACACCACAATAGCGCCGTCGAGCACACGCATAGAGCGCTTCACTTCTGCAGTGAAGTCGATGTGTCCTGGGGTATCGATAACGTTGAAGCGGTACTTCTTCGCCATGTCCTTCTTGTCCTTTTCCTGGGACTTAGTCCAGAAACAGGTAATAGCTGCCGCAGTAATAGTGATACCGCGCTCGCGTTCCTGCTCCATCCAGTCAGTAGTGGTTTCACCTTCGTGCACTTCACCAATCTTGTGCTGAGAACCGGTGTAAAAGAGCACGCGTTCAGACGTAGTAGTCTTACCTGCGTCCACGTGGGCGACGATGCCGAAGTTGCGCACTTTCTCGAGGGGGTAATCGCGTTGCATAGAGGGAATAAATAAAATAAAAAGCCTTGCCTGCCGCATGGCGGGCGCCGGGGCGTTAGGTATAAGATACGGAAAATAAGGACAAAAAGCAAACGTGATGGTAGGTTCAGTAGAGACGCACACCAAACCAGTTAGGGGAAAAGAATGAAACCGCCTCACGGTCTATGCCCAGAACTTATGCGAAAGCATGGATTCTTTAATCTCCTGAATCCCGATTTCGAGGAAGAGGAGAAGAAGATTTGTCTCGGCATCCTCATTTCGTTCGACGAACTTTCCTATTCTTCATTTGAGCCAGTATTTGTGCATGGGAGGCACATCACCAATGGCGGGCGCTTCACCTTCGTGTTTGCACCAGAAACCCTCGAAGGGTATGGCTGTTTGGGTCACGTAGATCTTACGGTCGAGCCGTTTGGTTTTCTGGATTTCACCCGCATTGCCATGCCCGTTGGGTTCCAAACGCTTAAACTTCAGCTTCCAAGGAGGCTGACTATCTGCCAGTAATGCAAAATGGGGCGCGTCCAGCGGACGCGCCCTTTTTCATACATAATCAAAAGCGCCCCAGCGGGGCGCTTTTGATTTCAGCATAAAAACTGAATTACCAAGCGAAGTGAGCAAATGCCTTGTTGGAATCTGCCATGCGGTGCATGTCTTCCTTCTTCTTGATTGCAGTACCTTCGTTCTTCGCAGCGAGAAGGATTTCCTCGGCGAGCTTGTCTGCCATAGGCTTTCCCTTCTTTGCGCGAGCTGCGTTGATGAGCCATCGGTATGCAAGAGACACACGGCGCTGCTGAGGAACCTCGCGAGGAACCTGGTAGTTAGCACCTCCCACACGACGTGAGCGAACTTCCATAAGTGGAGCCACGTTGCGGATAGCGGTCTCGAAAGTCTCAAGAGGGTCAAGCTCTGCAGCCTTAATCTTGTCGAGAGCATCGTATACCACCTTGGTAGCAGTATCCTTCTTACCGTCCCACATAACGGTGTTAATGAAGCGTGAAATAGCCTCTGAACCGTATACGAGGTCAGGACGACGAGGATATTTGTTTTTTACGGGATGACGCATGGTAGTAGAGGAAAATAAACACTAAGCCTTTGGCTTCTTAGCACCATAGCGAGAACGACCACGGCGACGCTTGTCGATACCGGCGGTATCAAGACGTCCGCGTACGATGGTGTACTGAACGCCAATGTCCTTCACACGGCCACCACGAAGCGTAACCACTGAGTGCTCCTGAAGGTTGTGACCTTCTCCCGGAATGTAAGCAGTAACTTCCATACCGTTGGTGAGGCGCACACGGGCGATCTTACGAATAGCCGAGTTTGGCTTGCGAGGAGTTTTTGTAGTCACCTTTACACAGACACCACGCTTGAAAGGCGAAGAGTAGAAGGTAGGACGGTTCTTAAGAGTATTAAAACCACGTCCAAGTGCCACAACCTTTGTCTTTCGGGTTGAGGTCTTACGTGCCTTCTTTGTGAGCTGTTGTATTGTTGCCATTTTTAGTCAAAAACTCCCGCTTGGGAGCTCCATGGACTATATAAGATGCTGCGTATAAATGCAAACACCCCTTCCCTACATTGCGGCAAACTGCCGCTCGAGCATCTGAATATCGTATCGTTTTACGAGCATGTCCTCTTCGGAAATTTCAAGAGAGCGAAGAAAATCCATAATCTCAGCTCGTATCGGTTCAATATCCTCCTCATGCTCCGCCATTTGCTCAACCTCTATAAATGAGCCTAGCTCTTCTACTTCGTCTAAGCATATCTCCCAGTTCTTATAGTGGCCTGTTCTACGGGTCTTTTTAACCGTAACCATAGGCGTATAGCCCAAAAACGTAAGTATTGCCTCAAGCTCACTGCGAGAATCTACCTTTATTTCGTGCTCAATAGGCATGGCATCAGGCTCTCCCTGTCTATCAGGGTTGTATTTGAGGGTAAACACAATTCCCTTAGTACCCTCACGGATACGAAGAAAGATTGAATTAGAGAGGAATTCCGCCACGGACCCCACTTTTTCTGTATACACCACATCTTCCTGAGTAACTGCGTCGGAGAATTCACATCCCATTTCTTCAAGCTTGCCAACCATTGCGCCCATATTGGAAATGCGAGCTTTTACCTCAATTTCTCTCATACAGATCGACTAGCCTATGAGAAACCGGTAGCAGTACTCCACGAGCGCGTAAAAAGGAGCCGAGAAGAACTGCGTAATCAAAATAAGCACTATAATAAGGGTGAAAATGCCACCCGCACGCATTTGCTCTTCAAAGCGAGCCATAGCCATACTGGCTTTATACGGCAGAATCCCGCGTAGAACCGTGTATCCGTCGATAGGAGGGATAGGAATCAAGTTGAAAAGTCCGAGGGAGAGATTCACGAGCGTTACTACTGCCGCCAGGCTCGCAAATTCACTCATTCCCTCCGCAACGGCAACACGCGTAATGAGCGCGAACAAGACAGCAATAGTGAGGTTAGTAGCGACTCCAGCGACAGCCACAATAGCTTCGCCCCACCGCTGATTTTTGAGATTGTAGGGGTTATACGGTACCGGTTTGGCCCAGCCGAACATTACTCCAGCGTTAGTAAATACGAGCATGGCAGGTATAAGAATTGAACCAATAGGGTCAATATGAGAGACCGGATTGAGTGTTAAACGGCCTGCAAGCTTGGCTGTAGGGTCTCCGAGGGACTGCGCAGCGTACCCGTGAGCCACTTCGTGCAGAATAATGGAGAAAATGAGGACGACGATGGTGAAAATAGCGATATCCATGTGGTGTATTGCCTAATTGGTAAGGCTTATGCTAGCATGCAGGAACTATGGCACGCGAATGCGCAGTAACAGGAAAGTCGACCCAGGTAGGCGGGCGGTACTCTAACCGTACCCGTGCTACTCAGTTCAACCCAACCGGCAAGGTTCGTCGTCAGGCAAACCTCCACAAGCGACGTATTTTCGTTGCAGAGCTTGGTAAGTCTATTCTTGTGACTATCTCCACCAAGGGTATGCGTCACATCAAGAAGAACGGCGCACACGCAACACTAAAAAAGGCAGGTGTTATTTAGTTAATTGAAAAAAGCCGGCCCCGCAAGGAGCCGGCTTTTTCCTTTTACCTTCTACCTTAATAGAAAAACCGCCACGCCTGGGAACGAGCCACAGACGTGGCGGTTTTTCCAGACCTGACGGTCAGTGAGGCTTTTCAGCCTCGTGTGACGGAAACATCCGACGATTATCCGTCTCACAATAGACCTGCTGAGCATCTGCCGCATCAAACGCGACAAGCGTGAGCCGAGGGCCGATATCGAGACGCCTTACGACCATGAGCGCCGCCTGATTATCGTCACAGGCGGTGAAATGGTACGGAGGCTTTTTGCAGTCCGGCTTGAAGTCAATCCGATATTTTTTCGACTCAGTAGTGTCGAGGTTGCCGCGGGGATTGAAACGACCCCCGAAGGATTCGCTCACAGCCGTGGCATTCCGTGCACTCATCGTCAAAAGACTCATACGTTCTCTCCCTTTTCTACTTCTTGAACGTAGGTTGTTTATACTCCCTCTACCACATTTTGCAATTACTTCTCCACAACCCTCACCCCATTACTCACCAACGTAATGGTTCCCTGATCTATGGTGGAGAGCGTGCGGGAGCCCTGTCTCTCTATGCGTCCGAGCACTTCGGGTGCGGGGTGCCCGTAAGTATTTCCCTTTCCCGCAGAAATGACGGCAATAGAGGGAGAGACTGTTCGCAGCCACAAATCGTCGGTGGAGTATTTCGAGCCATGGTGCCCTGCCTTGAGTACATCACTTTTTAGGTCTGAGGCGGGAGTACTTTTTACGAGTACGTCCTCGATGGTAGAGGGCAAATCTCCCGTAAGCATGAAGGAAGTTTTTCCGTACACCACATGGAGCACAATGGACGCATCGTTTGTTGCTTTCAATTTTGATACGTCATGATTTGGGTACAGCACATCTGCGTATGCCCCTCCACCCAAATGAATGCGCATCCCAGTATGCGCAATGTAGGAGTGAATGCCAGGCTCCTTCTCAACATCGTCTTCAAGTCTGGTGTACACATTGGTATCACTCGGAAGTCCGGGACTCAAAATGTTATTGACCTTGTAGGATTCTAAAACATCAGCTAGTCCTGATATATGATCTTTGTCTGGATGCGTCTCAACCATCACTTCAATTTCTCTTTGTAGAGGACCCATTATTTTTGGAAGCTCCCGCATCACGGAGCGATCGGGTCCCCCGTCTATAAGCATGCGCACTCCGGTTGGCCCTTGTATCAAAATTGAATCACCTTGTCCGACATCGAGAAATGAAACTCGCAATAAATGAGAAGTGGGAGAAAATGCAATCCAAAAAATTACTACGTTCAAAGGTATCAGTAGTAGTACAACCGTATACCGCATCCACACTTTCGGAGAAGACATACAAAAAGTATATCCCTCCCCTGCATGCGGAAGACCTCACACGGGTGTGTGAGGTCTTTTACAAAAAACAAAATTCAAGAGGTTTCAATACTTTACTCGCGTCATCATTTTGGAAAACATTTACATGAAAGCGTTTTCCAGAAAGTGCGAGCGGTAACCACCGCTGATCGGATGCGAGCATCCGGTGAAATGGAAGCGCGTCAATCTTATGCCACCAACCACTTTCTGGTTCTACCATTTCGTCACTACTCTTAGGTTCACCTTCCCACTCACGCACGATGTACACATGCACGACAAACACGGAGCTCTCTCCGTTGTGGAATGTGATCACCGCGACTTCTTCTGCTCCATGAGCTGGAATTGCGATTCCGACTTCGTCGAACGTTTCAGTCTGAAGACATTCCAGAAGCGTTTGACCTGGCTCAACTTTTCCACCAGGACCATTCAGGGTGCCTTCGCCAATATCTGCACCTTTGCGGATTTTGTGACCGAGGAGAAGTTTATCGCCCCTTATTATGAGTGCGAGTGTTGCGGTTATTTCTTTCATAGCTAGACTCCTTTCTCCCCTCTTCTTACACCTAAATCTCTCCTCCATCAAATCAGACTATCCTGGGGTATACTCTGCCTGTCTAATTACGTCATTTTGAATTCTATGCAATACATCGCAAAACCATACGCACTTCCGGAACTCACCGGTCTCTCGAATAAGCAGATTGAGGTGCACCTCGCTCTCTACCAAGGGTACGTAAAGCACACGAATCTTCTGCTTGAAAAAATTGCAAAACTTCGCGAAGAAGACGCAACAGAAAATGCATATGTCATAAACGAGCTTCGTCGTAGACTTGGCTTTGAGTTTGATGGCATGCGCATGCACGAGTACTACTTCGATCAACTCGAAGGTGGAAGTGTTGTTTGTCCTGCTACTGGAGTCTTCGCGTCCATGATCGCAAAGAAATACGGAGACTGGGACGGGTTTATCGGACACTTAGGAGAAGTTGCCGGTACTCGTGGTATTGGGTGGGTGGTTGTCTATTACGATCGTGTCATGGACACCCTCCACACCGCCTTTGTAAACGATCACGAGCTCGGACAACTTTCCGGACTTCCTATTATGCTCGCAATCGATTTGTGGGAACATGCGTTCATGGTGGACTATGTGCCAGCCGAGAAGAAAACATACTTGGACGCGTTTCTGGGAAACGTTACCTGGAGTGTGGTCGAGGAGCGGGCGGCCAAAGCTATCTAAACTGAACAGTGTTTGTCACTGCCCCGCGCCCCACGTGCGCGGGGCAGTTTCGTTTCACATGTTGAATCACCACGGCTAGCAGTACGTAAGAAGCAATGACAAATCCGAAAGAAAAAGATGCAACGGTAGCGGACGCAAGTGGGAGAGCTGCAAGTGTCTCCGCAATCACTATGATGTACGTAAGACAGATATATGCGGGGAGTCCTACAAGCGATGCCACGGCCGGCACAAGCACACCCACCAGGCCTGCAATAAATGATAGGAGCATCGTGAGGGGGATGATGGGTAGCACGAGCAAGTTTGCAGGAAGCGCGACTAACGAAAGATTTCCCGTTTCATACAGGAGAAGAGGTAGTACAAACACTTGCGCCGCGATGGTGGTCGCCACTGTTTCCCGAAGTAGTTCGTTTTTTATAAACAGGATGCGTGACACCACAAGCGGGGACGCGACTATGAGTCCGAGAGTGGCGACGAACGAAAACTGAAATCCTGGATCGTACACAAGAAGTAGTGGATTGCTTATGAGCATCAGCACGAGGACGATAATTAATATGCGTAGTGCGTGATACGTTCTTCCTGTGGCACGAGCAAACAAACCAATACCCGCCATGATGCCGGCACGCACCGCAGAGGATCCTCCTCCGGAAGCTACGACAAAAAGTAAAATAGTAATGACTGCGGCAAGTGTTGCTAATTGTTTTGGCATGAAACGAAACCCACGAAGAATTGCCTCGGCCACAATCATGACGTTGTATCCGGAGAGCACTACGATAGGAAGTAGCCCCGCTACCGTGAACGCGTCTAGCAGTGCCTTGCCCAGCCCCTGCTTTCCTCCCGCAACCAGTCCGAGTGCGAGCGCTCCCGCAGGTTCTGGAAGTGCCCGTGCCACTCCTTCTTCAAAGGCATGTCGGACATTATAGAGAGCCCGAAACATTAAAACAGACAAAGAATTATTACGACTCTCAAGGACACTTGTGCCGCGCTCTATAACAGCGAACACTCCATCGCGCGCAAGAAAGTGTGGGTAGTCGAAACTACGTCCGCCGTCAGTTGCAAATGCTTCCGGCAATGTGAGCTTTCCCTCAACGGTAACCTGGTCACCAATACTGAGTCTTGGGTACCGCGGGAGCACGGTAAGCACACGAGTGTGTTCTCCTTCTCTTTTTATTTCTACCTGCACTCGTTGAGTAGTTTCTCGTACATCAGGGTCTCGTATCACTTCTCCATGAAGTGATACGTTCGTATCTACCAAAGGTACAAAGACGACAGGAAGTTCGTGAGGAGCGCTCGCTACCCGAAATACACCAAGAGCGAAACAAAGGAGCACGACTCCGAGGTGCCCGTACACAGCGGCACGATGCGTTACCCACGACAAAAGCATGACGATCGAGAGGAGAAATATAAAAAGTGTCATCTGCCATCCCCATACGAAAAGTGAGCGGCACAGTATGCCGCTCACCCATCCTACTGCGCCCCATGCAAGGAGTCGCTCGGTCATAGAGTTTAGTGACCTCTGTCCATCGCTTCGTTTGCAAGAGCGTCCGCTTCTTTGTTGTCTTCGCGATATACATGCGTAAACGAAACTGTCTTAAACGCGCGCACCACTTCCTTCACTCTCGACGCGAGCGGAATAATATTTGGATGTTTAATTTTGTACTCACCGTTCATCTGTCGCACTACAAGCTGACTGTCGAGGCGAGCATCAACAACAGCTTCACCGGACGCTTCACCAAGTAGTGTTCGTAACTCTTCGAGTGCTCGAAGGAGCGCCGTGTACTCTGCAATGTTGTTTGTCGTGATTCCTAAATATTCTGATACGGTTACCACCTGCACTCCCTCTTCGTCCCGCACAAAACTTCCAGCTCCGGCTGGCCCGGGGTTTCCGCGTGAGCCACCGTCTGCGTACAATGTGAAATACATAGTGAGTGAAGTATACCGCTACTTGATACCAATCAGGCGAAGCCTCACGGGTTGACCTCGAGAAAACTGATCTCGCTCTACATACACGAGCATATTTGTACGATTTCCGGGTTTAAGGGTATCGGGACTCTTTCCTAAATCTCTTCTCGCAAAAAAAGCGATAGCTTCGATTGAGGGAAGAAATTCTTCTTGAGACTCGCGACTGATGTGGATTCGCAGATGTTCTGATGCCTTACCAAACCACGCCACGCGATCAACAAGCACCTCTTGTAGAGCGACAGTGGGCTTTGGGTTCCCCATGCCAAACGGCGCTAACTGCTCTAGTCGTTTGAGCAAGGGTGACGTAATTTCTTTTGGCGTAAGCCACAAATCTGCGAGCGATTCCTCGGCGACGGAAGTGTGCGAAAGTCGTTCTCGAGCCTCAACTAATTTTTGAGGAAGTTCAAACACCGCTTCAGGGCGTACAGAAAATCCTCCCGCAGCTTGGTGTCCTCCAAATCCCATAAACGTACCTTCGTCAGCAGCCTGCATGAGTTCCACGACATGCACTTTTTCAGGGCCCCCACGGCACGAGCCCTTGAGGACTTCGTTCCCTTCTCGCCCCCACAAAAATACAGGTCGCTCGTATTCGTCCGAGATACCGCTAGCAACAAGACCCAAAAGCCCCGGACGCCAATCAGGGTCGCCCATCACAATGACTGACGGAATATCCTTTCCTTCTTCTTTAAGTACCTCGAGCCTTGTATGGACGGCCTTCGTGATGGCTCCCGCAGCGGCTCTTCGGGAGCGGTTTATGGACTCAAGCGACTTAGCAAGTTCTTCAGCCTCTACCTCATCCTGCGTCGTCAGCAGACGGAATGCGTCGCGTGGGTCTCCCATACGAGAGGCTGCATTTATGCGTGGAGCAATCATAAAGCCCACATCGTCTTCTGCAATAAATCTCTGGTTTACTCTGGCCACTTTGCACAGTTTCTGTAGCCCCAGACGTGGAGACTTCCGCATGACCATGAGCCCGTACTTGGTGATGACGCGATTTTCTCCGGTGAGTGGCACCATGTCCGCAATAGTGGCGAGACCTGCCATATCAAGTAACCACTTCTCCCAGCCGACCGGTATTTGTTCGCGCCCCTCAAACCCAAGCGCAAGAACTGCACACACAAGTTTCCACGCAACACCCGAGCCACATAAAGATTTATACGGATATGTTTCTTCTTCTCGAGCGTTTGGATTTAGAATTGCGAAAGCCGGCGGAAGCTCTTCGGCAGGTAGGTGGTGATCGGTCACAATCACTTCCATGCCAAGCTCATTCGCGCGTGCTACGGCTGCCACGTCAGTAATACCTGAATCAACCGTGATGATGAGCTTCGTTCCTTCCTGTGCAAGTTTTTCAATACCTGCGACGTTTACGCCGTATCCTTCCAAGTGCCGGTGAGGAATATAGTTAGTGAAATTCGCTCCTGCCTTTTTCATAAAGTCATGAAGAAGCACCCCTCCTGGAATACCGTCGCAATCGTAGTCACTCCAAATAGTAATGCGCTCTTTGTTGTTGAGCGCCTCTTTCACCCGCTCTGCAGCCTTAGGCATATCAAGCATGAGCATCGGGTCATGAATATGTTTGTCGTACGAAGGAGACAAAAATGCCTCCGCCTCAATCTTATTTTTTATTCCACGCCTTGAAAGCAGTGCCGCTGTTAAGTCGTCGTAGCTCGATAATTCTTCACGCAAAGCGTCACTGAGTACCTCATGGAGTTTGAACATGTCCTGGCATTGTACCAAATCGGCAATATCGTATGCTTGGCGTATGGAAGACACTATATTCATGAAGATCGTACGCAAGGAGGTGCCCGCGACTATTCTCTATGAGGACGATGCGACACTCGCCTTTCTAGATATTGCACCTGTAGCGCTAGGTCACACCCTGGTGATTCCCAAGAAACCTTTCGTGAATATTTTTGATATAGACCAGGAAACACTTGCGAGAGTTATAGAAACCGTACGAAACGTAGCACCCGCAGTGCTAAAAGCAACAGGCGCACGGGGTGTACATATTAATTCAAACCATGGAGAGGAAGCAGGCCAGGTAGTACCGCATCTACATTTTCATATTATTCCGCGGCACGCCCGAGATGGTTTTGAATTTTGGCCAAAACAAGACTACTCGCCAGAGGAAATGGAAGCGGTAGCAGAAAAAATTCGAACAGAGTTTTAACTTCTATCCCAACGCATCAATCCCAGGAAGTCTGCCATTTGCGAGATAGTCGAGCATGGCACCGCCACCTGTGGAAATAAACGAGAACCTATCGCTTACCTTTGCCTTCTCAATTGCTGTTACAGTGTCTCCCCCACCCACCATCGAATGAGCGCGACTTTTTGCGATAACGCGGGCGAGTGACTCGGTCCCGTCGGTAAAACCGTTTTCATAATTTCCGAGAGGACCATTCCACAAAATGGTTTTTGCATTCTCCACATACGCGGCAAGCATCGCGACCGTTTCAGGGCCATCGTCGAGGATTGCCTCATCGGGCTCAATGCTATCGATTCTAGCGATACGCGCGTCGCTGCTTGTAGAGCCTAGCGGGGCAACCGCATAATCTAGGGGCAATAGTAGCTTTGGATTTTGGAGGAGTGTTTCTATTTCTGTATCTCCCACGGAAGAAATGAGAGACTTTCCTACGGGCAGACCTCGAGTTTTCATAAAATCGTTTGCTAAGGCTCCTCCAACAAACACATGGTCATAGAGCGTAAGCAAACGCTTCAGCACCGGTTCCTTTGTTGAAAATTTAGCCCCGCCGATAATGGCAAGCGACGGCGATTTTGGCGTGAGGGCTACACCAAGCTCCTTCAACTCAGATTCCACCAAAAGTCCTGCATACGAAGGTAAAAAAGTAGGGACACCTACTACCGACGCATGTGCACGGTGACATACATCAAACGAGTCTTCCACAAAAACATCAGCGAGCGTCGCGAGCTCCTTTGCAAATGTCTCATCATTCATTATTTCGCCTCGGTGCCGTCTCAGGTTCTCAAGCATGAGCACTCCTCCGGCAGGCATTGAACGAATAGCTTCTCTTGCAACGGGCCCCGTTGAAACCGGGCAAAATTCTAGAGAAGGAATAAACTCCTTCATTGCTTCATACACAGGCAATAATGTTTCTGTACCCTTTTCTCCTATATGACCTATAAGTATGACGCGCGCATGCTTTCGACTTAAAAATTCAATAGTCGGTAGGGCTTTTCGTAATCGAAAACTTCCTGATACTTTCCCGTCCACGATAGGCACATTGAGGGCCGTGCGCACCAGCACCGGAACATTTTCAATTTTTGGGATATCACGAAGAGTCTTCATTCCTCTCATACTACCGCACGCTCCACCGGCTCGGTACTGTCGTATACTTAGTACCTATGGACACAGAAACTAAACTCGCTGAGCTTTCTCAGAAATTGGACGCAGTATATATCTCGGTCGAAAAAACCAGAAAGTATCTTTTATGGACACTTATAGGTACTGTTGTAGCTTTTGTTCTCCCACTCCTGGCGGCGTTATTTATTGTGCCAACTTTTATGGCTCAGTACTCGACGACGATTAACGCACTTATTCAGTAAACGTTAGCTGAGTGCTTTTATAAGTGCCGTATAGTTCGCGACGTCTGCGCTTGCGTGTCCTACAAGAAACCCGTCAATACCGGTGTCGTCCGCGAGAATAGGGGCGTTTGCGGCTTCTGCTGAGCCGCCGTAGAGAATTTTGGTGCGGCTTGCGGCTTTCCCAGGAAGGTAATCTCCGAGCACCTTGCGAATATACGCAATCATTTCGCGCAGGTCGTCCTTCGTAATAGCTTCTGCGGCAGTCTTTCCTATTGCCCAGATAGGTTCGTACGCAATGACCATCTCCATACGTTCCTTTTGTGTGAGAGGGCCAAAAATATCTGCTATTTCCGCCCGTATGATTTTCAAGTATTTCGCGTCCTCATCACGTTCTCGCTCACCCACACACAGTACAGGCGTAAGACCATGCGCAAGTGCATGTTGCGTTTTTTCGAGGAGAAGTGCGTCTGTCTCTCCCATGGCACGACGCTCTGAGTGACCAATAAGAACATACGTTGCTCCTAGGTCAGAAAGTACTCCCGCAGTTACTTCGCCGGTGGTAGCCCCTCCGAGCGTTCCCGATATATCCTGCGCCCCAAGTGCCACCAATGATTTTCCATTCGCCAGCATACCTATATACGGAGCAGGCACCGTAAGCACCAAATCGTGTATGCTTCCCTTCGCAAGTTTTTGAGCGGTAAGGAAAAGTGTTTTTGCTTTTTCTTTCGACTCAACGTACGCCTTCCAGTTGGAAATAATTAACATATAAAGAAATGGTAGCACGAACAAAAAGCTACCGGCCCGCACGTGCGGGCCGGTGTTTTAGGAAGTTAGGACCGATACTGGTTCGCGTACTCCTACCAAAGTATTGATGTGGCGGCACAGGTCTGGCATTTGCTCTAAACTGAATATCCGAGTGGTGAGTTTTGGGGCAACAACCAACACGGGCCCGTCAGTGCAAAAGAAGACTTTGAACATTTCTTCACCCCAAACGGTTCGGCCATGTGCGGTCCACATGCGATGCCCGTTGTTCTTAGGGAAGAGAAATTCTAACCAGTGAGTATTATCGTCGGGCCTTGGACTTATGTACCCCTTAGCGGATAACGCAGTCTTGCCCGTGGCGATATGAGCATCAGCATAATGCGGCATCTTGACTAAAACCGCAGTAAGATAGCTATAGAACTGATTGAAGCGATACGCTACCTCATCGTTGGCTGAACGATTTGATGGAAACGGTGTTTGCACGAGCTTCTTCCTTCCTGAAAGGTGCACCTAGTACTGTTTTGCACCAAACATACCGTATGTGCAAGTTTTATTTCTCTCGCCAATCTACGAATGTGTAATCTGTGGAGGTAAACGGTGTGAAAGGTGGCGGGTCCGTTGCAAGACGACGATCGTACGCATCGGTACGGGTTTGATAGCCAGCATCTCCACTCCACCCACATCCATTTACCCATTTTGTTCCTGTGCGCTTATTGGAAACCGTAGTACCAAGAATAGTAAGTGTTCCCTTTGGCTCATAACTACCTGGACAGTCATATAAATTTCGTCCAAACGCTCCTGTTTGCGCAATAAATATTCCATTTAAGGTCATATCAAAAGGTGAGAGCGGACTTATGAGTACATTCCCTTCTGCGATGAGCGTAAGTCCATCTGTTCCGTCGTAGGATTGGTACACAATGTCGTCCAGGAGCACCACATCTGGTACCACACCCGAATGGGCTGCATCTGCTGCCACGAGCGTAATTTTTTTTGTAATGGTGCCTTCTACCCATATATTGTCTTCCACATAAATAAGCCCGCAGTCGCTCGGGAGTGTGTAGGTTCCAAGTAAGCTTTCGTTTTTTATTCGCGTGTAATCGGACTCTGAGCCTGCCGACGAATCGTATACCGGGACCGAATCCAGATTTGTATATACCGCTGATACTTTTTTTACCGTCAGGGTTCCGTCTGTATTGAAAATAAGATGATAGCCCGGCCCATTAGATGTCGCGCTTCCATTGGTCGCAAAGAATTTTCCGTACGTAGTTGCTTTGGTCTTTAAGGACGAGAAGTTTGCAGAGATTGCATCAAAATCCACCTGGGGCTTTGGGTAGCTCCATAGGTTCTGATTATTTCCGTCACCCCACACACCAGCCTTTGTCCGACTTGGCGAACATCCAAAAGAGCTCGTGCATAGCCATGTAGAGAGTGAACTCGTGACGGGAGAGTTAACCGTTCCATCCATACGTATTCCCCCATTAGAGTGGTACGGACCAAGAATAGTTCGATCGTCACCTGCCCACACACTATCGTTCAAAATATATGAGAAACGAGCAACCGTCGGTTTGGCGTATCTAGCCATGACCGTACGCTTTCCCCTCGCGTCCTCAACAGGTGTTCCTGTCGAGGTAATGTCTACAGAGGTAATTTCTCCGCATGACTGATTACCTAAAATGGAAAGAGTTATAGTGCCGGTCTGTCCTCCTTCAGGATCATTAAATGGAATTGAGTAAGGACCTGCGCTACCGGTTCCATTTTGTAAGTCAGAAGTAAAGTGAGCGAGATGCCAACGGTAGTATTCAAGCCCTGCTTCCGCCATAGCAAGTCCGCGTGATTTTGAAGTCGACGCCGATTGCAATTTGTTTTCCGAGAGTACATAGCTAGAGAGCGCGCCAAGGACACTAAGAAAAATAGCTCCGTACACTATCGCAGTGAGCATGAGATATCCCCGGGTGTGACGATGTTGCATATACTAGCGAAGGTTACGAAGTGTGGCACTTGCTCGAAGTGTGAAAATATCCGGAGCTCTGAGGGGATTCAAATCCACCGTGAGCTCGGTTGAGATGGAAGAAACCTTTGACGTATCTACCGGTGTCGTTAGCAGTGTTCCTCCTGCATCATAATAACGGAAGATGGGTGTTGAGGTGCTGTTTCTAACCGATGTTGCAATGGTTGTAGTACTTTGGGTTTGTCCAACATAGGAAGGAGGACTTCCCGCCGAGTTGGTAATTACTCGATAGAGGGAGCCGTTAAAGAGATAAATACGAACTTTTTCAACGGGCCCATCATTATCTACATCACTGTAAAATGTAATTGTTGAAGTAGCTCCACTTTCGATTGGATATGAGCCATCATCACCATATGATGCTTCACGCAAATTTTTAAAGGTAGTATCGAGGCCTCGATGAGCACTATCAACTGCACCCGTTTGCTGAAACACATAGGCATTAGAGGTATAGAAAAAAGTAATCATGTTCATGACTGCTACACCTATTACGGCAGTGAGAGAGATAACAACTACCGTTTCCGCAAGCGTAAAGCCACGTATTGGTTTACGGGAAGACAGCTGCATAGAAAGTGTGACCAGATATCGAAACATTAGGATAGCTTGTTGTAGTATATCCGGTCTTACTCGCACTAAGCGCGTAGGTGCCACTACTAAGTCCGCCAAAATATGCAGTTCCACAAGCAGTCGTGGTCACCGTTTGTGTATACCCTGTTTTTGAAAGAGTTACCCCTGCGCCACTCACCGGCACACCGTTACTATCGAGAACTGATACCAGTACCGTGTTTGTGGTTGGAGCGCCGAGGTAAAGAACATTATTGTAGGCAGTATTAGGCGAGAGGGCGTAAGACGGAGGAGTACACGCATCAATCACGTCGAAGCTAGTGAGACCAAGTTTATAGGAATCCCATTCAAGTGACATCGTCCTTGTTCCCTGACTGCTGGTGGTTGTTGAAATAGTTGTCTTGTATATAGGAGAGCCAACACCTGTTGATCCAATAGTTTTTGTCCCCGTGAGCGTGAACGGCACGTTTGGTACCGGTGTGGGACCTACCAAATAATCAACACGCCAATCGAGAAGTGCGGGTGTAGTAGTGGTGCTGTTAGTTGAGAAATCTGCAGAGAGCGCCAAAGAAGGATAGGTACTCGTGGAAACTGCAGAAAGATTGATAGGAAAACTGGTAAATCCGGTACTGTTTCCTGCAAGCACCGCGTCTGGAAGAAGTGCGCCCGCACTATCTTTTACGTATACCTTAATAGAAGTGCCTGCAGGTGTTGATAGCGTCGAGCTGGCCTGTGTCCAAGCTGAAAGATAGCTTGGAGTTATGGTTGTTTGTAGGGCGCTTCCCGTGAGCGAGTACCCTGCACCCGAAGAAGCAAGTGTGACCGCACCTCCAGTTACTTGAGTATTAGTCTGACTTGCGAGCTGTGTACTGCTGGTAAACAAATCAGTTGTAGACGCCGGGAGTATTGGATAGAGCGTCTGCAGAGTGAGGCTGGAGAAGAAATCAATAGCAAAAGTTCCTGAGGTGGTCTGATTTTTTACCACGGTAAGATATCCCGGTGTTGGATTTTGGTTTGTGGTGTCACGTGCATAGGTAGTAGCAGTTGAGTAGCCTGTTTTAGAAACACCTATACGGTATTCCGTAGACGTGGGAGCGCCCGGTAACTGTACGAGCCCGTTCGCATCACTAAAGGTGGAGAAATTAACAGCAGGCGAGGTGCTCGAATTAGTTACGTTCACCGTAGCACCAGGTACAGCAACCCCTGCTGCATTTACCACCGTTATGGTAAGTGTCCCACCGTTGGTTGTAGTTTCAATACTCGGAGGTGCGTAATTTGAAATGACAGACACGGTTCGGGGAGTGTCTCGCACGGAGTAGGTCACTTCGACTTTAATTCGCTTGTAGTCTGTAGTAATGCCATTGGTATCCGCTCCCGCCAGGCCATCAGCTGAGTCGTCCACGTACTCAATGAGCGTGCGGGTTGAGTAGGCAATACCATTGAGTGATTGCGTACTCGTAGCAAGCACGACTCCAGAGGGTATTCCTCCTACTGTTCCGACCACGTCGTAATCGAGCGCACGAATATATTCCATCTGAGTATCCGCAATGGACGTTGCTCCTGCACGAGCTTTTGAAACTCCAGATATAAGAATAGAGGCACGCATGAGGCCCATGAGCGCCACAAAAACTATGAGAATCATCGCGGTACCCACAATGACATCCATCAGTGACATGCCGCGGAGCGCTTTCATCTCTGTATGATAACGCACACTTACTAAGATCTAGGCGCGCTTCTTCGTTTATTTTTTTATATGAGGCACGAGTGCTTTGAATGCTTCCGGAAGAAACGTTATATCCACTGAGGTGCCAGCATGAGTCGTTTCACCATCCAGAATAAGAGGAATGTCTTGATCACAAGATACTGATACTCGTTTTGTTTTCACAATAGACACTCGCCTATCGTCTCGCCAGGTGCCAAATGCTGCAGTTGAAGCCAGACCCAAAGCTTCGGTGGCGCTTTCCACACTTATGGCAGCGGCTTCAAGTGTGTGTTCTGAATCTGGCAGTACTTCAGAAATAAGTGGACAGATAACACTCACCGCGTCGGTTTCCCCTTTTTCAGTATCCGAAAACTGATACTTCACTTTCATAGTAAACATCTGCTCTAGCGCGCCACCTCCCTCCTCAAGCGCACTACCCACACTTCCTTCACGCAACGCTTCTCGTGCCCTTGCCCACAGAGCGGGAGCGCCAAGTACAGCCGCAATGAAGAATTGCTTCCCGTTTGCACTTGCTCCTGACACCGATTTGATACGAGCGCTTTCTAATATATTTCGCAGTACTTCTTCCCAAGACCCTTCACCATAGAGAGCCTTAGGGAGCATGTTCATAGTTCCGCCAGGCAGTGGCACGAGTAGAGGACCCTTACTCGTGCATGCTTCGGCACCCGCTCGAATAGTGCCATCACCACCAAGCACAATGAGAACTTCAGGCGCATACTGCTTCATTTCTTTATACGCTTCCTCCATATAGCTGGCGTCACCACACCATATCCGGTACTCATTTGCCTGGTATTCACGCAGAAGTGCCGTAAGTACTTCTTCGGATCCAGCATCACAACTTCCACTCGCGGTATTTAAAATAGCAGCTATGCGAAGAGAAGACACGGAAATTTCTTCGTGTGTAGCTTGCGTGGAAATGTCATTGAGAGAGTGTAAGACCGGCCACCTTCCGTCCCCCGACCCTCCACCCCTTCTCATTTCCCGCACTTCCACAAAAGGGCAGAATGCTTGGACAGATACTAACTGAAACACAGCGTCATCAATGAACATGAAAGGTCCCGTCTCATCCTTACAAAGTCTTCGGATAGTGCGTCCCTTCTTCCGACGCGTGTATACAATATTCTTAAGGTTGTAACCTGAGAGCGCAGTAGTCACTTTTGCAGTGATAAAGGCACGCACTCCATAGGTAACCACTGTGCAGTTCTCTCCATACTTCTCAAGAAACGGGACTACGTCTGGATAGAGATACTGCTGCAGGTCGGCCGGAAGAAAACTGAAGCGTCCGTGGCTTGCATAGGTGCCAAAACTTCTCGAGAGAATTCTGCGTCTAGAAATAGTTTTAGTTGAACTAAAGAACTCTCGTACAATTTCTCCCACCTGACTTAGCAGTGTTTTAAGTGGTGGTCTTTTTGCTACATCTCGTTTGAATCTATCTGTATCAAAGATAGTGCGGTCAAAATCTATAAAGTAATGCATGGAAGAATGTATAGAAAGCGACCCTTCTTGGGGTCAATATTTCTTAGCAAACCATGACTGGTGTGAGTTTTA
>CAZYDN010000011.1:20984-24039 GCA_964646315.1 uncultured Candidatus Saccharibacteria bacterium | reverse complement strand
CCGTAGGTGGGTTTGAGCCCCACAAGACCGCAATGTGCTGCAGGCTGACGAATGGAACCCCCCGTATCAGTGCCGAGTGCGGCAATAGCACCATGACTAGCCAGAGCACTCGCAGAACCTCCAGAGGAACCTCCAGGAACACGAGACACATCATGAGGATTCTTCACGGTGCCGTACGCAGAATTTTCAGTAGAGCTTCCCATCGCAAACTCGTCCATATTGGTGCGTCCTAAGAAAAGAGCACCTGCTTCTTTCAATTTTGTTATGACGGTCGCGTCATACGTTGCGGTGTAGTTCTCAAGCATCTTTGAGGCAGCGCTCGCAATGTGGCCCTTAATAAGAATATTGTCCTTAATTGCAAGAGGAATGCCGCAGAGAAGAGGTGCCCTCTCTCCTTCTTCGTCTATACGCTTTTGTGCGGCAAGGATGGCCGTTTCATCTGCATCAAATAATTCGAGGTATGCATTCAGCTCACCATTTCTTTCCTTTGCGGAAGACGCACACGCCTCCCACAACTCTCGTACGCTACATTCACCAGCACGAAGCAAGCGCGCGGCCTCTGTAATGGTGAGTTCATTTACATTAGTCATGGGAGAGAATCTGTTTAACCGACAGATAATTGCCCTCACGCTCTGGGAATTGTTCAACAATTTTTTCTGTGTAGATACCAGGTGCGTGTGGCTCACCATCAGTACGAAGTACGTTTCGTACCACAGGAAGCACTCGCTCACTTGCTCCTGAAAGGGTGAGCTCTTCCAGCCGACTCACGTAGTCCAAAACGGCATCGAATTCTTCTGCGAAACGTACAAGGTCCGACTCGGGAATCTCAATTCGAGAGAGTGAAGCAAGTCTGCGTACGTCGTCCGGGGAAGCTTTGGTCGCCATATAGAACGACTCTATCACGCCCCTAGGCGTTTAAGGAAGGCGGCTTCGTCAAGCACCGGAATGCCTAGTTCGCGCGCCTTATCGAGCTTGCTACCGGCACTCTCTCCTGCCACCACAAACCCTGTGTTTCTGGATACCCCACTTGCTGGAGTACCTCCCGCATCCCGTACCCGCATTTCTGCTTCTTCTCTAGAGAGCGTTGGAAGTGTACCGGTGATAACTACTGAAATTCCTTCAAGAACTCCTCCCGAGACAGGTACTACTTCTTGAATAGAGAGATGCTTTTCTAATCTCTTTAGAAGAGCCAGATTGTCTGTGTCGCCCATCCACAGCGTGATGGCGTCAGCAACTATGTCTCCAATACCATCTATAGCTATAAGCTCTGTTCGTGTGGCTGCTTGTAGTTCCTTCAAGGTCTTGAAATGCGTTGCCAGCAAGTACGCAGTCTCCTCTCCTACGTGCAGAATGGAAAGACCAACCAGTACCCGTGCGAGCGATACTGACTTTCGTTCTTCAATTGCTTCCAATAAATTCCGAGCGGAGGTTTCCTTAAATCCTGGAAGTTGAAGAAGCTCGTCGTACGTAAGTTCAAACAAATCATCAAAATCAGAAACCAGTTCATGCTGCATAAGAATCGCTATAGTCTTCTTTCCGCAGCCATCTATATCAAGAGCTGATTTCCCCGCAAAGTGCGCGAGTTTCCGTTCTTGTTGGATAAAAGATCCCGAGGTCATACATCGGTACGCAGCGGTACCAGGAACTCGCTCAATTAACCCCTCCCCTCCACACAACGCCGTATGGCGCGGGAACTTCCATATCTTTTCCTTGCCTGTTCGGAATTCGGGGAGAACCTGAACTATTTCTGGGATAATATCGCCCGCTTTTTGCAAAATAACCGTGTCTCCAATGCGTATATCTTTTTCAACGATAAAGTCTTCATTATGGAGCGTAGCGCGAGCGACCGTTGTCCCGGCCACACTCACCGGACGCAGGTGTGCTACTGGCGTTAGGACGCCGGTTCTTCCTACCTGAAGCGTAATATCTTCAACTACGGTAGTAACTTGCTCAGCAGGAAATTTAAGAGCAATGGAGAAGCGTGGACCCTTACCCGTGTGTCCGAGCACCTGTTGTAAGCCTGTGTCGTCTACCTTTATTACTACGCCATCAATGAGGTAATCCTCTTTCTCGCGCGCCTTTCCCTGCCACTTCTTCCAGAACGAAATCACCTCTTCTATAGAGGCGTCACTTAGACGATGAGGGTTTACAGGTAGCCCAAGGGACGCAATATAAGACAACTCATCGGATTGAGTGTGTGGCCATTCCTCCTTCTCAAGTGCATCAATATCATACAGAAAAGCAGCAAGGGGACGTCTTGCCGCTATAGAAGGGTCAAGCTGTCGAAGAGATCCTGCAGCGGCATTGCGCGGATTTGCAAAGACCGGCTTTCCGTTTTTTTCTTGTTCTTTATTTAATTTTTTGAGACCCGAACGAGTCATATAAATTTCCCCTTCTACCACCATCGTTTCCGGGCGATTGAGCTCCTGAGGAACTCCCGAGATGGTGCGAACATTGTGAGTAACGTCTTCTCCGACAAGTCCGTCTCCGCGCGTAGCGGCAGTTTCGAGCTTCCCTTCCTTATAAGAAAGAACGATGTGAAGTCCATCAATTTTTAGTTCTGCACTGTATGTTGGTGTTTTGGTAATTCCAACTTTTTGGAGTGCGCGCCGCACACGCTCATCAAAAAGCTGTACATCATGTTCATTAAAGGCGTCATCAAGTGACCATTGAGCAACCGTATGTCGAACCTTTTTGAGACCCGGAAGTGCCTTACCTGCCACTTTTTGTGTGGGTGAATCCTTGGTTACTAATTCAGGATATTCTCGCTCGAGCGTAGCTAACTCGTATTTAAGAGAGTCAAGTGCTTCAGGAGATATGGGTGATTCATCCCGTTCGTGATACAGCGCACGGTAGGTGGTTATGGATTCTCTGAGCTTTGCAGCTCGCACCATTATCTCCTTTGGAACCTTCATATACTCTATCCTAGCGCATTACGTATACCTGGCCCAGAACTATTGCTTTGTAATGTTCCCGGTTCACCCTACTTATAGTAATTGTAGCCGTATGTTCCCTCGTAGTAACTTTGTGCGTAGTAACTAAGCTGAGAGTAGTA
>CAZYDN010000011.1:7731-20884 GCA_964646315.1 uncultured Candidatus Saccharibacteria bacterium | reverse complement strand
AGCCGTATGTTCCCTCGTAGTAACTTTGTGCGTAGTAACTAAGCTGAGAGTAGTACCCGCCCTGATAGTAGCCTTGGTAGTAACCCTGGGAGTAGTAGCCTGATTCTGCGTAGTACGTGCCCTGATAGTAGCCTTGGTAGTAACCCTGGGAGTAGTAACCACTTTGTGAGTAGTAGCCAGCTTGTGAGTAGTAGCCTGATTCTGCGTAGTACGTGCCCTGATAGTAGCCTTGGTAGTAACCCTGGGAGTAGTAAGCTGCTTCTGAATAGTACCCGCTCTGGTAATAACCTTGGTAGTAGCTTTGGTATGCAGCTTGTGAATAGTATCCACTCTGATACGTACTTTGATATGTGCTTTGCGAATAATACGTGCTTTGATACGTACTCTGACTGTACGCTGCAGTACCCTGATAATCAGCCTTCAAGCCTCTCTCTACACGACGGGCATCGGTTCCATCACATGAGTTGTATCCATTCGCGAACACTGATGTCGCTCCTGTTGAACTTTTTTGAACCGTTACTGACCCTGCGGAACCACTTCCTGCACATGGAATCACAAATGTAGTGTTCTTTACCCCTGCACTTGGAGTAGTGACACTGTATCCCGTTACGGTAAGATTTCCGCAAATAATATTAGAAGCCCCAAGAGGAGAAGTGTAATCAAAAGCATTGTTCTTTTGATCCCAGTACAGTGCGCATTCGAGAGCAGAATCGGCATTATAGAAAGCGTACTGTGATTGCGTAGCTGTTGAAGCAAGTAATACTTGCTTGTAAGAAATATCAAGCAAAGCCAGCCCGACCGACACGAGTACCGAGGACAAAATAACGGCTATGAGGAGGGTAAACCCGCGTACAGGAGGATCTTGAATCATAGCCAATCTTGCATAGTTTCCGAAATACTTACACTATACGGAACCGCATTGGTAGTCCAGGATACGGTTACGGTAATTTTCATCTCATGAGCATTTAGACTCGTTAGCTTCACTGCACGAGTAAATCGGGTAGCAACATTTGATCCACTCACTACACTCTGGTTATAGAGACCCGTGCTCGAAAGTTTTAAGACGGGACACGTTCCTGAGCATACTGATACGGTGCCCTGTGTCATGTCCACAATACACGACGCCCCTCCCGTGCAATTTACTGATCCTCCGGTACCGTCAAGCCCATAAAACCATGAGCGCGGCGCGCCCCCGTTTGCGATGTTAAATAAATAATTTGCATCGCGGATACTGTGTGCATATTCAATACCTTCTTGAGCGAGCGACGAAGCAACAAGCCTATCGCGCGCGGCATACGAAGCAACAACGCCCTTTTGAAGTGAGTATAGTGGTCCAACAATGGATATGGCGACAATTGAAACGGCAACCATGGTTTCAATTAGGGTAAATCCTCTAGGCATGTTCATACGTATCATATCTCAAGGAATCGCTGCGTTGCTGAAGTTTGAATAGTGAAGTCAACCACGCGATTTTTGGCCGCCTTCATGGTTCCCCGGATACTTATAAGTACTTGTGGCTGCGTAACGTCTCCGGTTCCCACACCACGCACATAGAATGTTAGTGAGCTAATGGTGATATTTGGATCTGTGAGCGAAACAGCGGTTGCACTCGTGCATACACCACTGGTGCACTGCCCTACCGTGCCATCATTACGCAGCAAATAGGTCATCGTTTGATTCTGTGCATCTATAAAGGAGAGTTGCGAGCACGTACCATTTCCCGCCCCCGCACAACTATAGGACGTACCCATACGAACGTTGCGACCAATACTTTCTACAGCAAACGATAGATTTGCTACTACCTCATTTGTTGCTCGCGCCTCCTTGTCGAGTGTGATGATTGCTAGATACGCGGCAGTCACTACCAACATGACCATACTAAAAATTCCTACTGAGACGATGATCTCTATGAGCGTGAATCCGCGGTTAGATGAAGGCATATATCTCATGGACAATTTCCTACGGCGACCTGACCGACTCTTGTTACTTGTACACACCGTTGCTGTGTCCCATCAGGCGAAGCTACGTGAATGGTGGCGGAGACGAGCTGGATGGGTGCACCCGCTCGTACCCCCACGATACTTGCCTGTGTATTTGGACGTAGAAATGTAATGTCGAGTGAGTCGAGATATCCTCCCGAACACCTAAGCGTACCGGTAGTGTCGACTCCGCAGAAACTGGCTACGGCAAACCCTTTATTTAAGGTATAGACAGTTACATTTTCTGCCGAAGAATCGTATACACAATTACCGGGCTTAGTATCAAGACCTGTGGTAACGGTATGGCCTGCACATATTCCTCCCTGACTGTTTCCGGGGGCCGCAGGTACGGTATCAGCAAAGAGGGTATATGTGGTTCCAGGAGCTGTTGAAAAATGCACCCCGTAAGCTGCATTCTGTATATTTCCGAATCGTTTACTTGATAACCCGAGGGACTGAGCCTGGCGGATAGTGAACGCGATAGTGTAACTGGTATCAACAAGCACTAAAGATCTATTAAAATTTTGTTGACCATAGAGCACTATGGCGGTGATAACCGTGATGATGCCGAGCGAGACAAGCATCTCGATCATCGTAAAACCTCTCACATGAGAATGGTCTTTTGTATTAAATCTTAGAAAAGAGGTAAAGGGTTCCATCCGGAAAAGTAGGCGAGGAGGAATCCAAGAGCCAGGAACGGCACAAAGGGCACCTCAATACCCATTCTATGCCCTTTTGGAGTGCTCACCAAGACCCCAATGCCGTATATCGCCCCTATCCAGAACGAGAAAAGAACCCCAGGGACTACAGCCATGGGTCCAACTAGTAGTGAGAGTCCAAGCACTACTGGTGAATCTCCGAGTCCCATTGCCCTTCCTTTAGAAAGAAGATGGAAAAGAAGAAATACGCTTGCGGCACAACCCGCTACAAGAAGTGACAAACCAATACTCTCAGGCATGACCAGTAGACGATAGAGCAGTGAGAGCAAAATAAATATAAGCACCGCACGCATAGATACGATGGTGTGGCGTATGTCGTAAAGTACGATAAACAATAGGACGAGCATCGCTGCATATATGAAAAGCAACGATACAGAAAGGCCTACGATGCTGTATGCCGAGATGAAAGAAAGCGCGGTAAGTGCTTCCACGACTACGTGTCGCACAGGAATTCGTGCTCCACACGTACGACATCTCCCTCTTGCAAGAAGCCACGACAGGACAGGAAGCAAGTCTCTTACCGTAAGTGTGCGGGCACACGCATCACAACGAGAACGATCATTAATCCAAGTAGCCCCGGTGTGAACACGCTCCGCGACCACACCAACAAAACTCGCAAGTATGGCCCCGAGAGTTCCAAGCGCAAGAGTAATGATGAGGGTAGAGAGAATCATGTAGGTATGCATCTATTACGGGCAAGCGGTAACGTTTACTGGAAGAAGCGAGGAACTCAGTTTTGCAGTTCCAATATTGTCCACACACCATCCCTTGGGCGCACCTGAAGTTGATGATCGCAGGGGCACCCATGCAGCCCATCCCGTACTACTGTCGTGACACTGGGCAATATTATATGCAGGCGTAGTTCCAGAATCGGTATACACCGTCGTAGCCGTTCCGCCTGAGTATGCGCGCTCTGCCGAGTTCACATTGTCTCCAATACGGTACCCTCCCCCGTTTCCACACACTCCGTCATAACTGTTTGGAGAAGCATTATCAAAAAACAACTCTGCCTCCGCGCGAGCGCTCGAGATATAAGATTTTGCCCCAGCGTCAGCCCCCTTATCACGTGCCGTCTGAAGTGAAGCAAGTACCACTGAGGAGAGAAGACCAATGATGGCGATAACGACGAGGAGTTCGATGAGGGTGAAGCCTGAAGAAAATTGAGATAGTTTCTTTGGCATAGAGGAGTAATCCATTGTGTACTAAGTATATGATACCCGGGGGTTTCCGTAGGATTATGAGGTGTATAAGAACGCAAAAAACCGCAGAGCGGTTTTTTGCGTTCTCTGTTCGTTAGAAACTTATGGACACACAGTCGCATTCTGCGCGAGCACTGCTGAGACAGCCTTGGATGCTCCTGCGGAATCCACACACCACGCGATCATACCAGATGGAGGAGCCTTAAGTGGAACCCATGCTGCCCATGCTGATGAGGAATCATGACACTGCGCAGTTGTTGCGGTAGACGCAGTAGCATCTGCGTAGGCAGTTACCCCACTACCTGAGTACGCTTTCTCAGCAGCATTCACGGCAGCACCGATGCGATTTGCGCCAGTAAGGGCACATACGCCGTCATACGTAGCTGGTGTTGCGCTGTCATAAAACAATTCCGCCTGTGCGCGAGCACCTGCAAGGTTCGAGCGAACTGCAGCATCTGCCCCCTTGCTACGCGCCGTGTTAAGTGAAGCGAGCACCACAGAGGAGAGGATACCAATAATAGCGATAACGACGAGGAGTTCGATGAGGGTGAAACCCTTCATACTGCGAACAGGAGAAACGAGCTTGTTCATAGTCTTGATTAAATATAATGAATCTGTGTATTTAGTATATCTCCGGAACTTATTACATGAAGGGCTAGTGGGGATAAAAGTGGTAATTATGAAGAAAGATGAAGTATACGACCCTTCGCTCATATTGTGTGTGAAATGAAAAAGGCCCCTTTAGGGGCCTTTTTCATTTCACGCACTTACGTAACTTATGAACAAGTAACGTCAGTTCCGTTAGAGATCAAGTTGGTTGTTGAAGTAACTGATGCACCAAGACTGTCTACACAGTAGAAACCTGCGCCGGAAGTCTTAAGCGGTACCTGTGCTGCCCATCCTGCAGCAGTACTGTTACAGTTAGCAACTCCCGCAGCGCCACCAGTAGTAAGATTGGCTGAAACGCTAGCAATACCAGAGGCAGTAGCAGCAGCGAGCACTGCAGAGTATATACCCTTAACGCCAGATTGTAGTCCTGATGCTGAACATACGTCACCCGTACCTCCTGCAGAACCGGTTAGGTATGCATTTGAGTTTGAGTCGTAGAAGAGCTCTGCCTGTGCGCGAGCACCTGCAAGGTTCGACTTAATAGCAGCATCAGCTCCCTTTGTACGCGCCGTGTTAAGTGAGGCGAGCACCACAGAGGAGAGGATACCGATGATGGCGATAACGACGAGGAGTTCGATGAGGGTGAAACCCTTCATGTGGCCCTGTCGTGTGCCTGTGGATGCGAGAGTCATAATAGTCTTTAAATTTTAATGCGGTTACGAGTAATCTCCGCTCTCCGTATTGTACGTGACAACCACTTCATCAAATCTTTGCCTGTGGATATCTACTCTAAATAGAACGGTTTTTACCCTATTGTTCCTGCAACGTTGTAGATAGGAATAAGCACGGATGCGAGCAGTGTACCCACACCAAGGCCAAGCAACACAATCATCAGCGGCTCAATAAGGTCCACAAGTGTGTCCACTGCGGTCATAACTTCACGCTGATAGAACTTAGCAAGAGTATCGAGAATAGAGCCTAATTCTCCTGTTTCCTCTCCCACACGCACCATCGCAGTCATGATTCCTGGAATTTGGTCGTGCTTACCAAGTGCGTCTGAAATAGAAGATCCGCCACGCACATCCTCCCCCACTTCCTTCAGAATTGTCTCGAACGTTGAGCTTCCTACTACCGCCGCCGTAATATCTACTGCTTCAACCACCGGAACACCGGAAACAAGCATAGTTGCGAAGTTGTCTGCGATACGAGAGAGGTAGAGCTTCTTGTAGAGAGCTCCTACATATGGCACTTCAAGCTTAAACTTATCGAAGAACAGTTTTCCTTCGGGTGTCTGAATTGCACGCCACGCCAAAAAAGCAGCAACTACCATTGCGATGAGCACAAAGATACCGTAGTGCACCAGCAAGTTGGAGATATTTATCACTACTTGCGTATAGAGTGGAATTTTTTGACCAGAATCAATCAAAATTGAACTGATTTTTGGAATAACGATGGTAAGCATGAGCCCCATCACAATAAAGAACACGCCAATCACGAATGCAGGGTAAATTAATGCATTTTGTGCTTTTGAAATAACCGCATAGGTTCGATCGAGATAGTCAGCAAGGTAGCCAAAAGTTTCAGAAAGCTTTCCTGACTCCTCACCAGCTCGCACCATGTTTACGTAGAAAGAGCTAAATGCTTTCGGATGACGTGAGAGTGCAGCTGAGATAGGACTACCTCCTTGAAGATCGTCTGCGACTTGCGTCATGATGTCTGCCAAGAGTTTATTCTCTACTTCCGCAGAAAGTAATCGGAATACACGAAGTGCAGATACTTGTGCCTGGAAGAGAGTTGCTATCTGGCGAGAGAGAATAACCACATCCTTATTAGAGACGTGGGCAAACATATCAAAATCAAGCGAGAACACCGACTTGGGTGCTGCAGGCTCAATAGACGAAACCACCAACTCGCGACGCTGGAGGGTTGCTACCGCAACATCCATAGAAAGAGCTTCAACCGTACCCTCTCTCGCGTGACCGTCTTTATCAAGTGCGTGATAGTTAAAAAGCATAAGGTTTAAAGATAGCGCTCAAATGTTTTGGCATCCTCGGCTCGCTCGTACGCGTGTTCAATAGTTACTTCCCCGCGACGCACTAACTCTGCAAGAGAGCGGTCCATATCTATCATGCCTTCTTGTGAAGAAGTCTGGATGACGGTCGTAATTTCGTGTGTACGTCCTTCACGAATGAGGTTTGCAATAGCGCTGTTATTAATGAGTAGCTCATAGGCAAGCACCTGTCCGCCCGCAATACGGGGAACGAGACGCTGAGAGAAGATACCTGCAAGGGATCCGGCGAGCTGTACTCGCACCTGTCCCTGCTGGCCTGGCGGGAACATGTCGATGATACGGTCAATGGTTTGCGCCGCATTGTTGGTGTGAAGCGTCGAAAGCACCAAGTGACCAGTTTCCGCGGCAGTAACGGCACTGGAAATTGTTTCCTGGTCGCGCATTTCTCCCACCATGATGACGTTTACGTCCTCACGAAACGCTGCTTGCAGTGCGGCCTGAAAGTCCGGTGTATCTATATGCACTTCGCGTTGGTGAATGAGAGACTTCTTGGGTTCAAAAATGTATTCGATTGGGTCTTCGATAGTAACAATGTGCTCAGCACGAGTTTCGTTAATGCGCTCAATCATTGAAGCCAGCGTGGTGGACTTACCCTGCCCCACAGGTCCTACCACCAAGAAGAAGCCTTGTTGGCGCTGAGTGAATACTTCAAGTACTGGAGGGAGTCCCAAATCTGCGAACGCACGAATTTGATTTGGAATAAGACGCATTGCAATAGTAACCGCTCCTTGCACGATGTAACCGTTTATACGAAAACGTGCACTTTCTCCGTGAGCAAAAGAAAAGTCTACGGCTTGATCCTGCATGAACTTATCCCATCTCTCCTCAGGCAAAATACTGCGCAAGAGCGCTTCAGTGTCTGCAGCGGTAAGTATTTTGTGCTGTACCAGAGGAACAAGTGAACCAGAGACTCGAATGATGGGATGGGAACCCGCTGAGATGTGAAGATCCGATGCACCCTCAGACGTAACAATATCAAGAAGCTCCTCTATTCGCGGTGTACCAGCCTCGCTCATGCGTTTGTTTCAATTATGCGAATAGTTTCTGCGTACACTTCTGAAGGAATGGCTGAAGCCTTAATAATGTATCCATCTGCTCCGAGTGCCTTTGCTTTTTCAATATCACTCTCTTGACCCTGATTTGAGAGCACAATAATTCGAGCAGTCTCAGCTAGCTTTTCCTTATGAATAGCTTCAAGAACCTCAAACCCATCCACGCCCGGCATGACGATATCAAGCAACAGCGCATCAGGTGCAGGACTTTCACGGAGAGCCTTTAACACTTCTTCGCCACTAGAAAAAGCTGTTACTTCGTGCTCCGCAGCTTTAAATTTTACTGCGTACATGTCCAGCAAAAAACGATCATCATCAACGAGATAAAGACGGTAATGCTTCGGGGTCGTATCCATAGGGCGGTCAATTAGTACTTGCTTCTGTTGATTCGGGCGTAGCTTCTGGTGGCGGAGATTCGATTGGCTCTTCTTCATCAATAACTGCCCCACCAAGTGCATTTACCTCTTCAAACGGAATCTGTCCGTCTAACGCTTTAATGATAGCATCCTCACGGAGCGTGAGCATACCCTTTGCACGAGCAGCCGCATATATCTTTTCTTCAACGGGAGAGGTTAAAACGACATGTTCGAGCTCTTTGTCCATGCGGAGAATTTCAAATACTGCAAGACGTCCTCGAGTACCGTTTGGACAATCAGGGCCGGGGTGAGCTTCGTAGACATGCTCGAATTTAGGTATTTTTTCACGATATTCTTCTGGAAGGTCAGCAAATTGCTTGTCCAGATTCATGCGAAGGCTTTCCGAAATAGGAACCGGAACCCCTGAACCCGGACACAGTTTGCGCACAAGGCGCTGACCAATAGCCGCGATAAGCGTAGGAGCGATAAGATATGGGTCTACACCCATATCAACCAAGCGTGAGATAACACCCGAAGCAGTGTTGGTGTGAATAGTAGAGAACACCAAGTGACCCGTGAGGGCCGCCTGAATAGCGAGCTGAGCCGTCTCTTTGTCTCGAATCTCTCCCACCATGATGACGTTCGGGTCCTGACGCAAAATAGAACGGAGACCGGAAGCGAAGGTGTACCCAATTTCTGGCTTCACCTGAGACTGTGCGACACCCGGAATTTCATATTCCACCGGATCCTCCAGTGACACTACGTTCTCAGTCTCACGATCAATGGAAGAGAGCATACCGAACAATGTGGTCGATTTACCGGAACCAGTTGGTCCCGATATCAAAATGATGCCGTAAGGCTTCTTGAGAATCTCTTTTACAGTAGCTAGATCAAATTCAGAAAAGCCAATAGATTCAAGAGTCGCCATCGACTTAGAACGATCCAAAATACGCATCACTACCTTCTCGCCTGACTGTGTTGGGAATGTGGAGACACGAAAATCAATTCTTCGATTCTCAACATTGGCAGAGAAACGTCCGTCCTGTGGCTTGCGCTTCTCGTCGAGGCGTAGCTGGGACAAAATCTTGATACGTGCCACTACGGCTTGATGCACCTTGGCGGGAAGCTCGAGTGAGGTGTGGAGTTTTCCATCCATACGAAAACGCACCCGAGTCTTTTCAGGAGTAGGCTCTATGTGAATATCAGAGGCGCCACCTTCTACCGCATAGCGCAGCACCGTAGCCACAATTTTAGTTACAGGTGCATCTGGCTTAATGGTAGCTTCTTCCGTTGCGCTCCCCTCTTCTCCAGAACCACCCTTCTCATCTGGCGCAATGGAACCTTCAAATTCTGTGAGAGCCGCACCGACGTCGTCCTTTAGGTTCTCGTATTCATTAATTACCTTATTGAAATCAATAACACTTATCAAAAAAAGCTTGTAGGGCAGTCCCACTCGACCTGAAATAAACTGGAGAGCGTCGAGCGCCTCGATATTATCCGGGTCAACAATCCCCACCTCAAGTGCACCATCCTTTTCCGCAATAGGCACAAACCGATAGTGACGAGCTGATTCCTCAGGAATAAATTCCAAAATTGCGCGTCCTATCGGCTCAGCCGGAAGGGTTCGTGCTGGCAAATTGTAATGAGAGGCTAACGCGTCCAGTATTTTCCCACTTTCAATACCGTGTTTTTCGAGAACTGATTCAATAGTAACGTTGCCCGCACGAGCTTCCTCCTGCATGCTTTGAACATCAGTAGAGGTAATAAGGCCTTTCTCTTCAAGTAAGGAGAGTAGGTTCATGCAGTCCTATTTTATGGCGTTGCCACTCCAGACAGAGGGGCAAACGGATCTCTTCTTCCTGCCGGTTCTTGAATAATGTTTGTATGTATATCTCGTAGTGAGGTAAACCTTGGATCGGTGAATATGGTTCCAACGAAGGTCACCGTATCAAGCTCACTAGCCAGACCTAGGAAAGTTGCCTCTGCTTCACTCCCTGGAGCACCTACCGCGGTTACCACGGGATTGTTATCACCTCTCCCAAAAAGGAAGTATGCAATTACGCCAACAACAATGACGATGAGTGCGGCCGTAGTGAGATTTTTTTTAGAAAAAGTCATAGAAGTCGTACTAGCGTAGCCAATAAAGTCGGAAGGTCATATCGTATTTATAACCTCCTCCCGGTGTCCCTCCTGCATCGGAAAGATGAAATTCAACAAGATCGAGTGGTCGAAGGCTTGTTTCAACAGCGTCCAAAAACGTACGGAATTGTGCATACGTGCCTGTTCCACTCATTGAGAGATCAAGGGAGTCGTAAATTTGACCATTATCTAAAACAAGAGTAGGTGTACCATTTGCATCTACTGATGAGCTTTGTCCTCCCTTTACTTCGGTAGTAACAAAATCAAAAAGTTTAATATTCGAGCGAGTAGCCACAGCATCAAGGTCGAGGATAAGTTGCACGTTATCGACACCATCGGGCAGAAACGCCTCAAGCCTGGCTACGCCGTCTTGTGGAAGTGCTTTTACCTCTGTCGTGAGCTGTGCTTGCTTTTGCTCGAACCGTTGCGCAGCACTTAGGGCCGCATCGTACTGCTTGATTTGTTTGTTTGTCGCAGAAATAGCCCCCATAACAGTTGGGTTTATGTAGCCAAAGAATATGGCTCCTGCAATAAGCACACAGATGATGGGAAGAAATTTAGTAATCATGGCTTAGTGGTGGTAGCGGCAGCTTTTTTGGGAACTGTGGTAGTTGCACTCTGCGTTACTGCGGCTTGCGTGGTAGAGGCCGGTGCAAACGGTGAAGAAGTGGCTATGTTTGGTGCTGTTTCTGGAACTTTAACGCTTGCACTCGTCATGGTAGTGAGCTTTGGATCGAGTTCGGCGCGAAGCGAGAATGAGACAACACCGTTCTTATCGGCGGTGATATTAGAGAAAATAGCGCGCTTGATACGCTTTTCCCCAGCGAAAGCAGCTGATTCAGCAGCGAGAGCATTAAATGAGCGAGCAACGCCATGCATTTCAATTTTGGCAGTTCTATCTGGCTCTATGGAAAGAATGAGGGATTGGAAACGTACATTCTGCAGCGTGAGTGTCTCGAGCACGTCGAAGAATTGGGAAGTTACCACATGCTGATCGAGCAAAGTACTTGCTGCACTGATTCTGTTTCGTAATCTAATGAAGTCTTCTACAGAGGCAGGGTTTATGCTTTTTTCTGCAGCTTCAAGTTTTACTTTTCGCGCATCTCGAACAGATTCAAGATAGGTTTTATATCCAAAAGTTAAGCCCGCGCCAACTACAGCCACACCCAATATTGCAAGTCCTCCGTAGTACAGCATTCCACGTTGCCCACTACTTCTGCGCGATTGCGTCGCAACTGGTTGCTTAGGTACAAATGATGTTGGTATGTTTGGAGGAAGAGCCACGGTACAACAAGTATATAAGGTATGTGCACGGTTCGCACGTGCTTATACACACAATTTAATCTTCATCCTCAAGTTTTCGAAGTGCAAGTCCTACTGCCACCGCAAACTCGGGTCCAATAGCTTCAAGAACAGGACGCATAAATGCCGGTGCTTCTGTTTTAGCAAATGGATCTGCAACGTGAACGTCGACTGAGAAAAAAGTTTTTGCATATGCCGCGAGTTCCTTGGTGACACCTCCCCCACCTGTGAGCACGAGTCCTGAAATTGTTTTCTTCTCCGTTGCTTCGTACTGCATTATTGCGCGCCGCGCTTCTTCAAAAATACGCGAGAACACGAGCTCGATAGTGCTCTTATCGTAGCCATTGTCTTTTGGCACGCCAAATCCGTGCTCCTTCTTTAGTGCTTCTGCTTTCTTAATAGGAATGTTGTGTGCTGCAGCAATGGTACGCGTTACGTCCTGTCCTCCTTCGGGAATATTATGCGAGAAAGCGACCACTCCGTGTTCAACCACATACACCTTCGTGGCAGACGCACCAATATCTAGCACCAGTACCGGCTTCACAGGCTCATCTACGACCGCTCGAATGGTGCTAAATATCTCAATTTCGTAAAAGGAAGCCACGAGATTTGCTCCCTGCACCACTCCATTGAGAAGCGATAGCTCGTCATTATGCACGGCCACGAGAAGCACCTGTATGGAGGTGGGTGGTGGTGCGTTTTCAGCACCCACTACAGGAATGATGAACCAATCAAGCTGCACTTCAGACACAGGTACTGGAATATACTTTCTGGCCTCAAGTTCAATAATGGTCTTCTGTTCCGAAGGGTCAGGATGATACGGGAGCGTTACCAGTTTCAGGAGTGAACGAGAGAACGGAATTGAAACTCCTGCGTCCAATGTGGTGACATTTGACTCGTGAATCAAATCACGGAGCGTTTCTGCAATTTTGTCTGCGGGCATGTTTGTTGCCTGTCCTGATTCAGCTCCGGCATAGGGGCCAAGCGCTAGTTCTCCATACGTTTCAAGTACTACAACCCCGTGATCACGACGCAATTGCACCACCTTAAGTGAGGAAGAGCCGATATCAACTCCGAGCACGCTCGCGCTTTTGGGCTTTGTGCCGAGCAAACGTGAAATAAAACTCATTACAAAAATTGTATCATGTAGACATGAAGTTCCTCCGTGTATTACTTGATGCACTCCTTCCAAAGCGCGCTACATACCGAACAAGTAGCGAAACAACGCTTGAAACTATTGGACACATGGTAGCGCCCGGAGTATTTCAGACCGCAAGCGGCCCCATTGAGGCACTCCTTCCCTATCGTGAGGCACGTGTGCGCTCACTTATACTTGAAACAAAGTTTCATAACTCAGTCCACGCCATCACAGTACTCGGCACCGTACTTGGCGAGTATCTAGAGTCACTTATCTCGGAGTATCAATTTGAAACGACCCACATAGTGCTCGTTCCGATACCACTTTCCCAAAAGCGCAGGGCAAAGCGTGGATACAATCAGGTAGAACTTATCTCGCGTGAAGCACTCCCTTTCCTTACTCCTCAATTTTCCTTGCGGCCAGAAATATTGACCCGTGTGCGAGACACCACTGCGCAAACCACACTTAACAAGCAAGAACGATTACAAAATATGAAGGGTGCGTTTCAAGTAACTGAAGAGTTACACCCCGAATATGTGTACGTGGTGATTGACGACGTAGCGACCACCGGAGCCACTCTTACCGAAGC
>CAZYDN010000011.1:0-7631 GCA_964646315.1 uncultured Candidatus Saccharibacteria bacterium | reverse complement strand
GAGAATGGAGCTGTTCAGGTGGTTGCGTTGGCGCTAGCTCATTAGATAACTGCTGGGAGCAGTTATCCTTGGCGGAGACGGAGGGACCGCGATTACGCTTTTCGAAACTTACAGTTTCAGTACACGTTGTGGACTCCGCCCCAGTTTCAGACAACTGGTGCGGAGCGCTCACAACATCTTCGAATCCCTCATGTCCAGCTCCCAGCCGGACTCGTCTCCGCCAATGAAAATACCCGCTTACGCGGGCCTTTCCTTGGCGGAGACGGAGGGATTCGAACCCTCGGAGCCTTTAACAGCTCGCCTCGTTAGCAGTGAGGTACTTTCGACCACTCAGCCACGTCTCCTTCGTTTTCTAAGGTACCACACGAAGCCACGTTCAGACCAGGCGAGCCCGTATTTATTGGTGTATCTGTCATATTCCTGGTATACAAGACGTAATGAATCGTTTCGTAAAAATCTTAGGGTATGGGGTAGTTATTGGCTTTGCACTTATTGGTCTAGCCTTCACTATCGTATTTATAGGTATGCGCTTTGGCGCCTTCAATGTCGGGGGCTCTATCTCCGGACGTAATGCATTTTTCCTCGGAAGTGTCCCCGCAAGTGTCGCGCAAAAGGCTGCAGAGAAGCAAATTCCCTGCGATGATGCATCGCTCACTAGTTGCGATTGGAGCCAAACTCCCCAGTGGGAAGTAGTGAAACAGGGACTCATTAAGGACCAGGCAATTATTGCTCGCGTGTCTGCGGAAACAGGCGTTTCTACCCGCCTCATTGCTTCGGTTGTTATTCCAGAACAGATTCGATTCTTTACGGCTGAACGTGAAGTATTTAAGCGTTACTTCGAACCACTGAAGATTCTCGGTTCTCTTTCGCAGTTTTCTTTAGGTGTTTCAGGCATAAAGCAGGAAACTGCCGTACAAATAGAGCAGTACGCAAACGACCCCACCTCTCCGTTTTATCCGGGAGCGGGGATCAGTGGACTTATAAGCTACCCTTCTGACGCGACTGACACCGGGACACTCCTTTATAAGCGTCTTACAGACGAGAAAGATCACTATTACTCCTATCTCTACACCGCCATATTTATCAAGGAGATTATGGCGCAGTGGCAGCAAGCAGGATTTAGTCTCGCAAACAGTCCGGGTGCCATCGTGACCCTGTTCAATATTGGGTTTGAGAAATCTCATCCAAACGCAGCGCCGCAGACTGCAGGCGCACCTATCACCGTAGGAGGAACTACATACGCTTTTGGCGAGCTAGGTGAAAGATTTTTCCTTTCAGACCAAATTCTCGCCGAATTTCCTCGATAATGTTCCTCGGAGTAGACTGGAGTATATTCCTACCTGCAAACCCTCATACCTATGACTAAATTTGGATGGACCATCGCCTTTCTCATTGTGGTGCTTATAGGTGCCGTGGTGGGTGCTATGGTGTTTTTCATGAATAGGCCTGAGCCTATATCTGCTCCTACGGAAACATCCGAAGTAGTAGAGGAACCTGTGACAGAAGTGGTGCAACCACTTCCTGATACCCACAGCACAAGCACTGCTTCGTCCACGGAGGCAACCTCAACTCCTCTGTAACGTCTCATGACTCAAACAAGTGGCGGTATTGTGCTTGGAGACGCAGGTACAGTAGCGCTCGTACGCAACCGAAAAGAAACGTTGTGGTTTTTCCCAAAGGGACATGTTGAATCCGGAGAAACTAACGAGCAGGCGGCTCGCCGTGAAATTGAGGAAGAAACGGGACTTTCCGGTCTTGAACTAATAGACGATCTTGGGAGCTACACTCGCTACGGCATACTACCGGATGGTACGGACAACCTGAATTCACTCAAAGAAATACATATGTATCTCTTTGCAGCACCCGTGCATGCTGCACTTAGTCCCACTATGGAGATAGAAGAGGCATGTTGGATGCCGCTTTCACGCGTAGCAGAAAACCTCGAGAGTGCAAAAGACAAGGCGTGGTTTTCGTCTGTATTTCAAAGAGTCCGGCACGCCGTACAGCGAGACTAAAAACCGCCCCCTGTGGGGCGGTTTTTAGTGAATGTGCATAAACACGTATATCCCAAACGGCAAAACCCAAGACATGAGATCAACCACACTGTGCAATTTCATTTGTCCGTGAGTTTGTGGCTGAAGAAGAAACTCTTGCGCAGCGAGAGCAAAAGATGCGAGTACTAAAAGCACATAGAGCGCTACGTCACTCCCAAACAGTTGCTTTGAAAGAAACGTAGAGAAACCAATAAAGAGAATCGCCCCTACGACGTGACACACTCCTCGATACGTAATGAGCCATGCTCCATATGAGCCGTATCCTCGCTTCTCTTGTATGCGTGCGAGTGCCTGGTCATACGCTCTACGAAAACGCACGCGCTGCCCTTCTATCTCTTCCGCAAAAGGATAAATGCGGTCGGGAATAGTAACAAGAAATTGATAGAACGTAAGTGCGCGACCTACCTGTTTCTCCATATATAGTCAGTATATATCCACTTACTTCACCACCTTTGCAATAGCAGGGACAACTCGTTTGTCGAGAACATCGGGGATAATTTTGTCTGCTGTGGGTTTTTCTACCAGACCAGCGAGAGCTTTAGCTGCACGCACCTTAGTCTCCTGTGTAATCGCACGCACCCCCTTATCAAGAGCGCCACGGAAAATACCTGGGAACACAAGCGCGTTGTTTATCTGGTTTGGAAAATCAGAACGTCCCGTAGCAATAACTACCGCACCTCCTTTCCGTGCTTCGTCAGGCAAAATTTCCGGAGTGGGGTTTGAGAGTGCAAACACAATTGCCTTATCAGCCATCGTCTTCACCATCTCGGCGGTCAACACACCTGGGCCTGATACTCCAATGAATACATCAGCACCGACAAGCACATCTTTAAGTTCGCCGGAAACTCGGCGTGGGTTAGTACTCTTCGCAAGCTCCTGCTTTGAACTGTTTAAATCAGTACGACCCTTATGAATTGCTCCCTTGGTGTCGACGAGCACAATATCGGTTACACCTGCAGCTTGAAGCAATTTTGTAGTTGCAACACCTGCAGCTCCCGCGCCCGCGATAACGACACGTAATTTTTTCAGATTCTTTTTTACTACGGTCGCCGCATTTATAAGGCCTGCGAGCACCACAATAGCGGTGCCGTGCTGGTCGTCATGCATTACAGGAATATCGAGCGCTTCAATGAGCCTGCGTTCAATTTCAAAACACTGTGGAGCCTTAATGTCTTCCAGGTTGATACCGCCCCACCCTGGAGCAATAGCAATAACCGTGCGAACTATTTCGTCTGGATCTTGTGTGGAGAGCACAATGGGCCACGCATCAATCCCTGCAAACTCGCGAAAGATAAGTGCTTTCCCTTCCATCACAGGTAGCGCTCCGTATGGACCAATGTTCCCAAGACCGAGCACCGCAGACCCGTCTGAAATCACCGCGACACTGTTTTTCTTCACGGACATTTTTCGTGCATCTTCGGGATGCAGGGCTAAATGACGACTAGCAACTCCTACTCCGGGTGTGTAGTAGAGAGCAATATCCTTGCGGTTCTTGAGCTTTACACGTCCCCTGGTTTCCACTCTGGCACCCAGGTCTTTAAATGCTTTTAGTATCTTTTTCTCCTCTGGGTTCATATAGCGTCAGTATAGAGATAAATACAAAAGCTGCCTACGGGGATAGTGAGCCAAAAAGGTATACTGACCCTATGAAGGCCTTAGACCCCATTGTTCTGCACTTTCCTCGACTAAAGCCCGACCAGCGCCGCGCCCTCGAGAAGCTTGGTCTGCGCACTATTAAGGATCTGCTCTATCACTTCCCTGCCCGCTATGAAGCTGCAGGACCCTCAGGCACAATTGCGGGAGTGTCTACCGGAAACGATGTGACGCTCTACGGCACCGTGCGAAAGCCTGTTGCGAAAAAGGCATGGAAAAGTAAAAAACCTATTGGAGAGGCGTGGCTTGAGGACGCATCCGGGAAAATAAAAATGATGTGGTTTGGCCAGCCCTACATGGCAAAAATGCTTAGTGACGGCATGGTGGTGAAAGCCACGGGAAAAATTGCAGGCACAGGGAGTAAGGCTTACCTCGCTAATCCTGAGATAGATAAATCCCCCGTTCCTCCCGAAGGTATTCACGACACCCTCTTTCAGAAGGGTGATTCAGCCGCAGTCTCAGACGACACGCTCTACGCAATATATCCGGAGAGCAAAGGCATTTCTTCTTTGTGGCTTTTGCATGCATGCCGAAAAGTGTTTGAAACCGGAGTCCAAAACGATATTGAGGACCCCATCCCAGCAGACATGCTCGCGAGGTATAACCTGCCCGTACTTTCTTCGGCACTGGTGTGGATGCACGTACCGAGAAAACTTGCCGACGCTCAGGCGGCGAGAAAGCGATTTGCTTTTCAAGAAGTGCTCGCCCTCCAGCTCACCTCGCAAATGATTCGCAGGGCTACGCTCGAAGAAAAAGCGCTTCCTATAGATGTGCGCGAGGCTCCACTTAAAGAATTTATTTCTTCATTCCCGTTTCCTCCTACGGGTGCGCAGCTGCGCACCATAGAGCAAGTGCGCACAGACTTTGAACGCGGATATCCTATGCGTCGTCTTCTTGAGGGGGATGTGGGTAGCGGGAAAACCGCCGTCGCTGCCGCTACCGCATATATGGTAGCTACCTCGGTTCCTCCAGGACGTCGTAGCGGCACACTGCAAGTGGCGTATATGTGCCCCACCGAGATTTTAGCCAAGCAGCATTTCTCTACTTTTGTTTCGTATTTTAAGGACCACCCTATTCCGATTGGTCTTATCACCGGTAGTGAGTGTAGAAAATTCCCGAGCAAAATTCGTGGTGAAGAGTCTGCAAAAGTATCTCGTGCCCAGTTTGCTAAGTGGGTGGCAAACGGTGAAATACCGATTGTGATAGGCACACACGCTCTCGTCTATAAATCTCTTGAATTTCAGAATCTTGCGTACGCCATTATCGACGAGCAGCACCGCTTTGGTAAGGCGCATCGTCAGAAGCTTATAAAGAAAGATTTACCAAACGGAAAGCCGGCACCCGCACCCCACCTGCTTTCTATGACGGCAACTCCTATTCCTCGCACTCTTGCACTCACTATTTATGGAGACCTCGACATTTCGTTACTCGACGAAATGCCCGTAGGTCGCAAACCAGTACTTACAGAGATTCTAGGGCCCGAAATACGCGAGACTGCCTACACCCGCATGAAAGAAGAGCTCGCACGTGGTCGCCAAGGATATGTTATCTGCCCACGCATAGACGAACCGGACCCGAGCAAAGAAATGGCGCTTCAGGCAAAGTCAGTAAAGGCTGAGGCAGAGCGACTTCAGCGAGAGATATTCCCCAACTACACCGTGGATATTCTCCACAGCAAGATGACGCCCGCAGACAAGGAGGCAACCATGAAGCGATTTGAGGCGGGCACCATAGATATTCTTGTCGCTACATCGGTGGTGGAAGTGGGAGTGAATGTTCCAAATGCCACGGTAATTCTTATAGAAGGTTCTGAGCGCTTTGGACTTGCGCAATTACACCAGCTTCGTGGACGTGTGATTCGCTCTAGCCACCAAGCATACTGTTTCTTACTTCCTGAGTCTTTCGGCGAAGCTACCAAAAACCGTCTGACGGCACTCACTACAGCAGCAAACGGGTTTGAGCTTGCTGAACACGATCTTGCGCTTCGTGGTGCAGGAGAATTGTATGGAGCGCGTCAGTGGGGAGTGTCTGATATTGCCATGGAAGCACTCAAAAATATGAAACTTGTAGAGGCAGCGCGCGAAGAAGCGCGAGCGCTTATAGATACTGATCCCAAACTCATGAAGCATCCAGCGCTCCGTGAGTTAGCTCGCGCAGCAGACGAAGAAGTGCATCCTGAATAACTATCCTCCGCACACGGCCAGTGAAAATGGCATAGAGATGGTCAAGTCGTCGGCACTAGGATACACACCATCAGGCCCTGCGGTGGTAATGATATCTATACGACAAGGCGTTCCTACTTGTTCCCCCTCGTTTTCATCAAGCAGATACGGACTACCCCATGGATCCCGCGTCTCCTTTGAAATTCCTCTCACCACTCCACTGGTCGCTGTTTCAACATTTGTAATAGCGGACACCCAGGTCGTGTAACAAGCACTAGTAGTATTACGAAGATCTACGCTACTACATGCAGCGTTACAGCGCGTACATCCTGAACCAGTAATTTGGAGAAGTGTTTTGTTTTGCTCTCCTCGAGCAATAACTACCGCAGATATAATGTTTCGCATTGAGGCACGCGCAGCGGCGTACTGAGCCTTGCTCCTCGCACTGTTTAAGCTAGAGAGAATAACGGAAGACAGTAAGCCGATAATCGCTATAACGACAAGAAGCTCAATGAGCGTGAAAGCTCGCATTGAATATGTACGTCGTCTTGGAAACATATAAGAAGAGTATCATTCGTAGCCATCATGAACCTGCAATGCACACGAATTATTAAGAATGTGAAGAAATGATGGTCATTTGTTAATTTTTTGATACAGTGCGCCCAGAACAACAAACGACCTGAGGAGGGTCATCGATGAAAAGAGATCTTACTGCATATGGTCCCGTTTGGGACGGGGCTGGTGTTCGAGGCTTTGGCCTAGAAGGCTACTGGTACCACTCATATGTTCCTGGCGGCCTTTCTTTCGAAGGTTCAACCTTTGTAGCGAAAACGGTGACCGCGCACCCCAACCAAGGAAATATGGACCTGCGCGTTTTTCACTACACGCCAGAAGATAATTTCCCTGATTGCATCTATGTCGACTTTTTCAGGGGCATAGCTCTAAATTCTGTGGGCCTTGCGAATCCAGGAATTCAAGACTTCTTGAACCGTAAGCGTTGGCAGAAAATATGGGCGCCGTTCTTTATATCGTTCATGACACTTGGAAATTCTGAAGACGAATATCTTCGAGAGACGGAATTCTTTAAGAAAGTTCTGAAGCGAAGCTTGCCTTTCTTCAGTTCTCGGAAGGTTGCACTACAGCTGAATGTTAGTTGCCCGAATGTGGGTGCCGACATGAGTGCTGTAGTGAAGAAGGCCATATCCCAGCTCACCATTCTTGGCGAACTTGATATGCCGATAGTGGTGAAGCTTAATCTTTTAGTAACACCCGAGGAAGCGGTGCGAATTGCACGTCATCCTCGTTGTGATGGAATCTCTATTGCAAACACCGTACCCTTCGGCAAGCACTACGATGAAAAGTTCTGGAAAAGACTTTTCCCCGAAGGCTCTCCTCTTCTAAAGAGGAATGAAAAATACGGTGGTGGCGGTCTTTCCGGGAAAGTCCTTCTGCCTGAAGTTGCGGACTGGGTACGGCGATTCCGTAAGTTTGACAGCGGCACCTACATTAACGCTGGTGGCGGAATCATGCATGCCTCGGACGTCGAAGTGCTTCTGAACGTGGGCGCAAACTCTATTTCCTTTGCCACCGTCGCGATGCTACGACCGTGGCGCGTTAAAGGTATTATCAGGGCTGGTCATTATTTAACCGGACGCTAGCTAATCCGGAAGTATCGCGCGGGTGGGTCTCTGACTCACCCGCGTTTTCTTTTATCCCCTAGAGTGGTAGAGTCCGCCTGGGTAAATTGAACATTCTCTAGCAA
>CAZYDN010000010.1:0-25484 GCA_964646315.1 uncultured Candidatus Saccharibacteria bacterium | reverse complement strand
GTAGAACATCGGTCTCCAAAACCGATAGTGTAGGTTCGATTCCTACTGGGCCCGCCAAGAAGAACCCCGCAAGGGGTTTTCTTCTTGGCGGGCCCAAGCAAAGTCTGGGAAACTTTGCGTGTAGGAATCGAAAAGCGGAGCCGTGTCGACGGCGAGCTGGGGTCGCGGAATTTTCCAGCAGGAAAATATCTGTGACCGATGCGAGAGCTAATTCTATTACGAGCGGAGCGAGTTAGAGAATGCGAACTTCCTACTGGGCCCGCATCCTAATTAGAAAACCGCGTAACTTGTACGCGGCATGTGGGTGGAGTCGTGCTCCGCTCGGTGGCGTTACGAAACCATTTCGACACCATTGTCTGACGAATTAGCCAGAAGTGGGCGTTGAGTGGGTTTTGAGTGGCCAAAGAGTGCAAGGAACACGACTCCAGGCACATTATAGTACTGACTCCCTTCATTTCAATATTTCTTTCTCTAGAGGGTTCAATTCCAGGCATCGTAAGGCCACCAAGAAGAACCCTGCAAGTGGTTTTTCTATTTACGAATTTAAAGTGAAGTTAAAATAGCCTTCTCTACGGATTTGCGTAACAGCCAGCACCTGCCCAAGGACCTCCAGTGGTCGTGTCACTCACCCCTCCACTTGAACCTACACAGAAATATGTTCCGTTAGGGAGGCGTGCCATTATTGAATATTGCGTAGTGTTACTTAAGCCTCCACCAGTGTTTACCCCCGTATACATAAATCCACTTCCCGAAGGGTTACTTATAGTTTTTTCTAGCGACTCACATATCTGCACAGCCTTCGTGGCATAGTTACCTGTAAATCCCCGAGTAGCACATGAAGCAGTGGCACTTGCCCACCCTCTATTCAACCCCGAATAACTTCCCGTTTCCGAAAACTGAAGCTCCATAATTTTCCTGAACTCCAATACCTGAGTCTTAATATTCGTAGTTGTCGCTTTGTCCCGGGCGCTATTGAGTGACGCCAGAATAACCGAGGAGAGAAGTCCAATGATTGCAATAACAACCAAAAGTTCGATGAGCGTGAATCCACGCTTAGCCGTGTACATACGTATGACCATACCACGTCAATTTCTGTCCAAATCTCCTCACCCTAAAAACCCTTGACAAGAAAAAGGCGGTAGTATATCTTACGTAGGTGCTTGTGAGTACTTGCTTTCGGGCAGACTCTCGCAAGCACACTGGAAAAAACCACCTCCGGGTGGTTTTTTCCATTAAGGGGCAAACAATTTGGTTACAAATTGCCCTGCCCCCTCTGTCTGCATTTGGTGGGGCTCTCTTCACCTCAATCTGACGATGCAAAGTTTTTCGTTGGAATTCGTAATTTTGCTTAGGTCTAAAGTCTGGCACGGGCTCTTTCCACCAGGCGAGGACCTCGAATACCTTGCCAACTTCCTTTTCATACCATAAGAAAAACCGCCCGGGAGCGGTTTTAATAACACTAAATTCGCAACGACTATACAGTTAGACTCGTTGCGAGGCTACGCAATCAGTCAGTAATGGTCCAGGTTTCTACACTGCATACATTAACCCTATTTCTCACTGCTGAGTCGCCATTCTTCATAACAACCTTCAGATCGTAGTAGCAGTAACCAGTACCATCATCGATATTAAACGTCTGAGAGTGTCCTGGACGCACCACGTCGTTGCGCAACATGTCCTCCTGCCAATCATCAATATTTATGCGAGAGGCATAGAAATAGTAGATAGACTGACTGGTCGCATTGATAACAACGACGCGACGATTATTTCCGTCGCCTGAATTTGCGGCCATGACGGGAGAACCGAAGACAACCACAGAAGCCAGGACCAGAGCGGAAAGCATGGCGGGAATACGCATTTTTATAGTCTCCTGATTTTGAATTTAGGAAGTGGGAAGGAGCAACACAAGAGAGACTTTAGCAGCTTGCACAAAAGAAGTAAAGGAAAAAACCGCCCAACTGGGCGGTTTTTTCCTGCTATCTACTTCTTAACTTCTTTGTAAATCTCGTGCGTACGAGTGTTTGGGTCGTAGTGCTTGAATTCGAGCTTTCGGGTGACCTTCTTCTTATTCTTAGTGGTCATACGAATGTGTCCCGAAGCAGACTTCATTTTAAGTAGGCGGTCTTGTGACATAGATAGGAAGACTATACCAGCGGAGGGATTAGGACGCAACCGCCACAGGGGCCTTTGCTCGGGCTCGCTTTCCGTTCTTCTGCACCTCAAAAACAGGCGCATCTGCCTTAAGGACCACCTTCACCGTGCCTCCGTCCATAATTCCTTGTCCCACCATGAGCGAAGCAATAGGGGTAAGAATCTTATCCTGAATCACTCGCTTCAGCGGGCGAGCGCCGTACTGAGGGTTATACCCCTTCTCAGCAAGCCACGCCTTCACGTCTTCTGAAAGCTCAAGGGTGATGCGCTTGCCTGCAAGGCGCGCCACCACCTCCTTCACCTGCTTCTCCACAATCTTAACTAACGCCTCCTTACTGAGTGTGTCGAAGATTACGATGTCGTCGAGACGGTTTAAGAACTCAGGACGGAACTGCGCCTTGAGCGCCTGCATGACACGCTCCTTCATTTGCTCGCGCTGCACCGCATCTTCACCACTTGAAGCTTCAAATCCAATGCCTGCCATACGGTCGAGGAACTCAGAGCCAATGTTACTTGTGAGCACAATGATGGTGTTCTTGAAGTTCACCTTGCGCCCCTTGCCGTCGGTAAGATGTCCGGAATCAAGTACCTGAAGTAAGATGTTGAATACTTCTGGGTGCGCCTTCTCGATTTCATCGAACAAGACCACTGCATACGGGCGATGACGAATACGCTCGGTTAGTGTCCCAGCCTCTTCGTAGCCTACGTATCCTGGAGGAGCACCGATGAGTTTTGATACGGAGTGTTTCTCCATAAACTCAGACATATCGACACGCACCAAGGCTTCAGGGTCGTTAAACATGAACTCAGCCAACTTGCGCGACAGCTCCGTCTTTCCGACTCCCGTAGGTCCCATGAATAGGAACGAGCCAATGGGACGGTTCGGGTCACTAATACCCACACGTGAGCGCTTCACCGCGTCGGTGATGGTCTGCACCGCAGTATCCTGCCCTATTACGGCCGCCTGGAGCTCCTCTTCCATACGAGCGAGCTTTGCGGCTTCTTCCTCAAGCATCTTAAGCACAGGAATACCGGTCCATCGCGCGACCACTCCGGCAATCTCTTGCTCAGTTACTTCCTCGTGAAGAACACGTCGCGACTTCTGAAGTGTCTTGAGTCGCTTCGATTTCGTCTCGAGTTCTTTTTGCATTGCAGGCATTTGTCCATAACGAATTTCCGCCGCAGTGCCCAAGTCTGCGATAGCTTCTGCATTGTCTGAAGCCACGCGCATACGCTCTAATTCGCTCTTGAGTGTGCGAATACCCTCTATAACTTCCTTTTCGTTACGCCACTTAAGTTCAAGCTCGCTGGTCTTTTCTCGAAGGTCGGCAATTTCAGAATCGATATCCGCTATGCGATCACGAATTTCCTTTGCACGCTCCCCTTCCTCGTCTTTCTTAAGTGCTTCGCGTTCAATTTCTAAACGACGAATTTTGCGATCGGTCTCTTCAAGTTGTGGTGGCTTGTTTTCGAGCGCAATACGCAATCCAGCCGCTGCTTCGTCGATAAGGTCGATAGCTTTATCCGGAAGAAAACGGTCAGTGATATAGCGACTGGATAGATCCACCGCAGCTACGAGAGCGCCGTCGGTAATACGAACCCCATGGAAAAGTTCATACCGATCGCGAAGTCCGCGCAAAATTGCGACGGCGTCTTCGATAGTAGGCTCGTTTACATACACCGGCTGGAAGCGACGCGTGAGTGCACCATCCTTTTCGATGTGCTGCTGGTATTCCTTGAGCGTCGTAGCGCCAATCATGCGGATTTCCCCGCGTGAAAGCGCAGGTTTGAGCATATTGCTCGCGTCGAGCGCACCGTCGGCACTACCGGCTCCCACAATAGTGTGAAGCTCGTCCACAAAGAGAATAACTTTTCCTTCGGAGCGCTCTACCTCTTTCATCACGTTCTTCATGCGCTCCTCGAACTCTCCACGATACTTGGTACCTGCAACCATCATTCCTAGATCTAGAGACAAAAGCTCCTTACCCTTAAGCGACTCAGGCACGTCGCCAGCGGCTATACGCGCTGCAAGTCCTTCTACTACCGTGGTCTTACCAGTGCCTGGCTCACCTATAAGCACCGGATTGTTCTTGGTGCGTCGTGAAAGAATCTGAATAACTCGGTGAATCTCCTGATCGCGACCTATCACCGGGTCAAGCACATTATCAGCAGCAAGCTTCGTGAGATTTCGTGTGAACTTCGCAAGTGCGCGGAACTTCTTCTCTCCCGTCGCGTGTCCTTCCTTAGAAGACTTAAGTTCTTTGAGAACGAGCAGCACGGTGTCTGAATCAATTTTGAAACGTGAAAGAATCTCTTGAGCCGGGCCTGGGTGCTCAATGACCGCAACAAACAAATGCTCGGTACCCACAAATGAATCGTTCATTCTTGCAGCGACCTTAGCAGCAGCTTCAAGCGCACTCGCGAGCTCCGGGGTTAGATATAAATTGTATGACGGCGAAAGAGTTGCAGAAGTCTCCGGCATCTCAAGAGATTCTAGAATGGTGTCTGCAAGAAGCATGGTGTCGATATCCATGCGATCAAGTACAGAGAATACAAGACTTTCCTCTTGATAAATAAGAGCGGCCAAAAGATGGAGCGGGCTTACGTGGTTTTGTCCGCGTTCTATAGCGAGCTCGTGCGACTTTTTTATCGCTTCCTTGGCCTTGGTGGTGAAATTTTTGAATGGGGGCATAGAAATATAGATAGAGCTACGCTAATAATGACGTGTGGGACTCTCGCTCCTTACCTCTCCTGTCTCAATTACTGAGCTGGAGAGGAGGTGGCGGAGAGAAGAACGAGGATTTTGTCGGCTGAGGCAATGAGTCCTGGAATGCCCGTGGCAATACCAATCAAATCTCCTGAAATATTTACCACAGCTGCACCCATAGGAACTCCCGGCAAATCTGCATGTATGCCCTCTGTGTCTACTTTGGAGATAATGGCGGTGGCTGCGCTACCGTCGCGAGATATACCTACAGCCGTCTGTCCCTGTTTCAAATCAGTACTCTTGAGCAAATCAGGAGAAGCAATGGTAGGTATCTTTGCTGTGTCTGCAAATCCATAGATGGTAAGAGTGGCACCCGCGCGCGAAATAGAAGCCGGGACCGCAACACCACCTGGGAACACAATAATTGCCTCCTTTGGAAGAGCGGTACCGCTCACTGTTACCACCGCGCGAGCCTTAGGGATATACGTAGCTGTAGCGATAGCTGGCGTGGAAGTACTTTGCTTGTAGATATACACCGTGCGAGCTGCGTTAGCAGCAATAGCGGCAGAGAGGAGATCCTCGTCCTTAATAACCACCGTTGTTTGTTTGGTAACAATACCCGGGATCTGAGTAGTTTGTGCGGCACTCTCTACAGTGCGCTCTACAATGTGGTTAATGGTTTGCGTGACGGTAGGAGGAGCCTGATCGAGCAGAGACACCGTAAGCACGGCGGTCGCAATTGCAGTTATAAAGTTCACAAGAATGGTGAGTAGGAGCAGTTGGGTCTTGTTTAGGTCCTCGATGTTCATAGTTAGAGTATACCAGCGCTGTCAAGGAATTTCACACAGCGTATAAGGGCACGGGAAAACGAAAATATATCAGCGCGAGTGGTTTCTGGACCCCACGAAATACGCACGGTGGAGCTTGCCCGAACCTTATCTCCCGAAAGTTCAAATACCGCACGCGACCCCTCTTCATCTGTCTCGCAGGCGCTACGGGTGGAGACCGCAAAGCCCGATTCGTCGAGCAATGCGACAAGGTAATCAGTATCACGCCCTAAAAGAGAAATATTTAGAATGTGTGGCGCTTGTTCCTTTCCTTCGTTTATTACGAGATTCTGAAGTGATGCAATTTCCTTTGTAAGGAGACTGCGCAGATTCTGTGCTTGTTCTGTAAATACTGCGCGCGTCTCATGAGTGTGCATGAGTGCTTCAGCAAAAGCTTTCGCAAGCGCGGGCGACTGCGTGCCCGGTCGAAGTCCGCGCTCTTGCCCTCCTCCCTGCAAGAGAGGTGTAAGCGCTACCTGGCGCGGTGCTATAAGTGCGCCGATACCACGCACACCGCCAACTTTCTGAGCATCAAGCGTAAGCAAATGTGCGCCTAAACGAGTAAGCTCGAACGGAGCGACACGGGGGAGCTGGCTTGCATCTACGTGCAGAAGCGTCTCCCCGGAGTGGATCTTGTTTGCACTATCTATAGCGCGCCTAATATCGCGTACGGGAGTTATGTCCCCCGTTTCTCCACACACCGCCGACACACTTATAAGTACCGTATTCTTCGTTAGCTGCTTTGCGAGTAGCTCCTTATCTAATTGCTCATGCTTGTACTTGAGTGGTTCCGTAGAAACTCCGAGAGCAGCGATCGACTCCACGGTATGAACGAGCGACGCGTGAGCTCCGGGTGCGTACAGAATATGCATGTCTTCGTATGCTCGCCCTTTTGCGTGTAGTGCCTCGACACGCCCTCTAAGCGCGAGCGCATTTGCTTCTGTGGCGGTACCAGTAAATATCACCGCGTCCGGCTTAACCTCGGCCAAAGAAGCAATCTGCGCGCGCGCTGCTTCTAGCAAGTCATGAGCATCTCTCCCTTCCATATGCGGAGAAGACGGATTGGCATACTGTTGAGCGGCATCTACGTACGCCTTCCATGCGCGCGCAAGGACTGGAGCTGCAGCAGCACTGTCCAAATATACTCGCTTCCTTCTCCACATATTCATCACGTTAGAAGTCCACATATTAAGCATATCTTGCATCCACAGCCACCAGTGTCGAAAGGTTCCCGATATAGACACAGTAGGGGGAGCTACTTCTAACGAGATTCATTACTATAAAAATGCCTTGAGCGTTGCAAATACGCAAGTAATATGGTCTATTAAGAACATTATGGCTGTCTCACCTCGTCCTCCCATTGTTGCGGTTATGGGTCACATCGACCACGGTAAGTCGACGTTGCTCGACTATATCCGCAAGGCAAACGTAACCGAAGGAGAAGCCGGAGGTATCACTCAGCACGTCTCAGCATATGAAGCTGAGCATGAGCATGAGGGCGTGATGCGTAAAATCACCTTCCTTGATACTCCGGGACACGAGGCATTCCGCGCGCTTCGCGCGCGTGGCGCAGCCGCTGCTGATGTCGCTATCCTCGTTATTGCGAGCGACGACGGCGTAAAGCCACAGACCCTCGAGGCCTATGAGGCCATCATGGAAGCCGGCACTCCTTTTGTAGTTGCATTCACTAAGATTGATAAGAACGGCGCCGACATTGAGAAGGCAAAATATGCTGTGCTTGAACACGGTATCTACCTTGAAGGCCTTGGTGGTTCTATTTCTTACGTTGGAGTTTCTTCAAAGTCAGGCGAGGGTATTCCTGAACTTCTTGATTTGGTACTCCTTACTTCTGAAATGGCAGAACTTACCACGGACTCTGACCACCCCGCATCTGGTTTTGTGCTTGAGTCTTCACAAGATCCAAAGCAAGGTATGGCAGCCACGCTCATTCTAAAAGATGGCACACTCGCCCTTGGCAACCACGCAGTGGCGGGAAGCGCGGTTGCTCCTGTGCGTTTTATTGAAAACTTTGCCGGTAAGCGCCTTGAGGTTGCTACAGCTTCTCAACCAATCCGCATTTCAGGATGGAACCTTCTTCCACCCGCAGGAACTCCTTTTACCTCTGCAGTATCTAAGAAGGAGGCTGAGAAGCTTGCGAGTATACCTGAGCGCGCATCTCTTCGTTTAAGTACTCTCACAACAGAAGAGCGCGGCAAGACCCTGTTCCCTATCATCATTAAGGCCGACGTTACGGGCAGTATTGCAGCTATTAAGCACGAGCTCGCGAAAATTGCTCACGACCGCGTTATGGTGCGCATTATCTCTGAGGGAGTGGGTGCTGTGTCTGAGGCCGACGTAAAAACTGCTCAGGCAGGTGGAGCTACAGTAATCGCGTTCACCGTTAGTACTGACGGCTCTGCTCGCGAGCTTGCGGAGCGTGCAGGAGTTGCAATTGAAACTTTCTCAATCATCTACGACCTCGCAGAGCGGATTTCAAAGTTGGTGATGGAGAGCGCTCCTCGCATAAGTGTTGAAGAGATTTTGGGTTCTGCGAAAATTCTTCGTGTGTTTAGTGTTGCGGGAGTAAAGCACGTGCTCGGCGCACGCTGGGAAACAGGCAGTCTCACCGTGGGTGACCTCGTAAAGGTGGACCGTCGCGGTATTCCTCTAGGAACCATGAAGCTCACCAACCTTCAACAGGTTCGTAATGACGTAAAGGAGATTCATGTGGAGGGTGAGTTTGGACTACAGCTTGAAGGCAAGACCGAAATTGCTGCCGGTGACACCATCCAGACCTATAAGATGACCGTTCAATAATATGAGTATTCGCGACAATCGTATCGGCATGCAGCTCATGGAGCAGGCAGGAGCATATATTGCCCGCGAAGCGGGGCGAAACACTCTCATTACCCCTACCCGTGTTTCTCTTTCTAAGGATGGTAAGGATGCAACTATTTTCGTGAGTGTGTACCCAACAGGAGAAACCGACCACGCACTTGCCTTCCTTATGCGCCACAAGGACCTTTTCCGTAACAGCCTGCGCAAGTCCACACGCATTGGACGCATTCCGTTCATTCGTTTTGAATTTGATTTCGGCGAAGCTAACCGCCAGCACATAGATGATATTTCCCGCGAAATCTCGCGCGGGGAGTAGGTTCGCGGTAGTATTTTAGAGTACGGCTCGGTGGTGAAGTAGAAACACGGCGGATTGCAAACCCGCTACTGCGCGGGTGCGATTCCCGCCCGGGCCTCTGAACGAAGTGAAGAACACGGGAGTACCCTGCCTGCGCAGGGTACGTCGGGAATCGCACGCCGGAGTATGTTTTGGTCAGCAGACCAAAACGACGAGGCGGTGACCAGACCGCGGTCGAGTGACGACGAGACCGCGAGTCGCGGTCGAAGAGCGTAATCGCTGGTTTCTGCCCGGGCCTCTGAATAAAACAAAAGACCCTATAGCATAGGGTCTTTTGTTTTATTCAGCTTTTTCATTTGTACCGAGGGCGGGACCCTTTCCCTACGGGAACGGTTCACCTTACGGCTGATTTTCAATCAGACTCGTAAAGTTTTCGAGTCCCGCACGCCCGCTTCCCAAGCGAGCTCCTCGCTACGCATTTACGTGTTCATTTGTACCGAGGGCGGGACTCGAACCCGCACGGCATTTCTGCCAGGGGATTTTAAGTCCCCGCTGTCTACCATTCCATCACCCCGGCGCTGTGATAGACGATAACATACCACAAGTATCGTATAATCCTTCAACATGTGGCATCGCATTCTTGCTCGTCTTTTCCCTACTACCCCGCTCATAGAGGTGGGCATTTCGAAGGAGGCACTCCTGCATAATTTCCACACCTATCAAAAGGCGTACCCACATGTACTGCTAGCTCCTGTACTTAAGAGCAATGCGTACGGACACGATCTAGGGCTCGTTGCCCGCCTCCTGGATCAGGAACCCATCGCCTTTTTCATGGTGGATTCCCTCTACGAAGCAAAGCGCCTGCGAGGTGCAGGAGTAGGGTCTCGCATTGTGGTAATGGGATATGTACGACCACAAGACATAGCTCACAGCAAACTTCGTAATGTCGATTTTGCTATTACTGATATTGAGCAGTTGCGCTCACTCACACAGTCCGTAAATTCAATTAAGCGCATACATCTCAAACTCGATACAGGAATGCATCGCCAAGGCATCTCTCCCGAAGATATCGAAGACGCCATGGCACTAATAAAAGGACATACTCGTTTAAAACTAGCAGGAGTGTGTTCTCACTTTGCGGACGCCGATACCGAGGGTTCTGCGCATGCGCAAAGGCAACTTACTCGCTGGAAGGAAATGCTTTCAATCCTTGAGCGTGAGTTCCCTTCAATCGAATACAAGCATTTTGCCGCTACCAAGGGCGTGCGATTTGCAAAGGATGCCGGCACCAACGTGGCGAGGCTTGGTATAGGACTCTACGGCTTTGACACGGCTCCAGGAGGCGCAAGCGAGCTTATGCCAGTACTTACACTCCGCTCCATCATTGGCGAGCTACGCACTATTGCAGCTGGCGAGTCGGTGGGATACAACGCAACCTACACCGCACCAACAAAGACTGTTGTGGCCACGGTACCAGCCGGCTACTTCGAAGGTGTAGACCGCAGATTATCAAATAAAGGCATGGTGAGTGTACGAGGTATTTTGTGTCCTATCATTGGTCGAGTCTCAATGAACATGACCGCCATAGATGTGACCCAGGTTACAGATATTGCCATTGGAGACGTAGTCACACTCATAAGTCGTGATTTACAGCTTCCCAACAGCGTGCCCCACATTGCAGCCACGATTAGCAGCGAAGCGTACCGAGAATCTGAGTACGTGGTGCTTGTGCACATTCCCCAGCACTTGAAACGGGTACTTGAATAAGTCCTGGTATTTGTATATGATTCGTTCAATCCACTCAGTTCTGGTGGATTGTCTTTATTTGCGCCCTTAGCTCAGTTGGTAGAGCAACTCCCTCTTAAGGAGATGGTCCTAGGTTCGAATCCTAGAGGGCGCACAGCCTTTGAAAACCTGGCCTGTGCCAGGTTTTCGCGTATACGACCAGACTGGCTCGCCTCGACAATAGTCATGGTGTAAAGTAGAGGAATTGCCCGGGTGGTGAAATTGGTATACACGCCTGCCTTAGGAGCAGGTCCTTTCGGGGGTGGAGGTTCAAGTCCTCTCCCGGGCACAAATTACTCAAGTCCAATGCGAAAGCGTTGGACTTAGGTCGTATATAGGGCTTATACACAGTGTTTCGCACTACACGTATAACTTGACTTTTTGTACAAAAACGTTATATAATATAAACAGAACCTGGTTCCTTGAAAACATCAAGGTAAACAGAACCCATCAATCCTGTGCTGGAGAAATCCAATGGCGTTCAAACCTAAAAATTCTCCGAGACTGGATCCAGATGACCCAGACTTGGAACCGATTGAAGTAGATACCATCCTCTACGGGATAATCATGGTGGGACTTGTACTCACCTACGCTACCTTGGCCATCCTTGGCTTTCTGACCTGGAATCTAGTTCTGCTAGACTTGGGACTGGAGTTCAAGCTTGGCTACTGGTTCTTCGTCCTCATTGCCATTCATGTTTTTCTTTCTCTGTGGAATCGCGAGGTTCCTACAGACAAGCTGGGAGCACTTTACTTCTTCGGAAATCCAATTCGAATTGTAAAGAAGAAGGGTTTGGTCTTTGTTCCTTGGGGTCTCGTTAATCTCGATCTGCTTCCGGCAGATTTGCAAGAGATTCTTGCTCCAGGTAAACGAGATCAAATTTACTGGGGGGACGACGACACCGAAGTCCCCGACGGTATGGTCCGTGCAATTCGCATGACCACCAAGGCTCCTGAAGACGCAGAGAAGGATCCACTGGATGCTCAGCTGACAGTGGGTCTTGGCTACTTCGTGTTGTGGACCATTAAAGACCCTGTCACGTTCCGTGCCCATATTCGTACCATAGAAGAGGCTGACTCTCAGCTGCGTCTTATGTCTACGACGGCACTGAGCGAGATAATCGCCACAATGACCGCAAGTCAGGCGATTGAAAATCAGAGCGTGATCAACAACACACTGGACAACGCTGTCCGTGATAAGACAAAAAGCTGGGGTGTTGAGATCAATAACACTGGTCTTACGCAAATCAACCTTTCTCATGCTCTGGCTACCGCAATGCGGGACCGTGCAAAGGCAAGGTTTGAGGCTCAAACCCAAGTGATCAATGCTGAAGCACAAGCCAAGGAAAACGTACTCCTTGGTGAGTCGGAAGGTATTGCTGATCGGGCTCGCGCTGCAGGCGAAATCCTGGGGCGTGTTGACGGGATGAAGGCCATGGCTGAGGAGCTGAAAGTTGACGGTGCTTCGGTACTGGCAGCAGAAGCAACTCGAGGCATCTTCAAGGATGCGGATACGGTTGTGGTTGGTGCGGGGGATGGTCTTCGGGACGTTCTCGGCGCTGTCTCGGCGGGCAAGACTATGTTCAAAAACAAAGACAAGAAGGAAGGAGACGACACCAATGCTGGGTAATATACTACTCACCATCGCTATCGCAGCAGTGCTTCTATTCTTCCTCCTCCCTCGAAAGAAGGTTGCGGGCGATCATAGACACGCACATCCTGAAGCAACGACGACTACGGAAGTGCATGCACCTGTTGTGCACGCCGCCAAAAGCGGAGGGCACGACGATCATGGACACGGCAGTCACGGCGGACATTCGGCAATCAGCCTATCGTTTGCCGCTTTGATTCTCGTCGTGGCCGGCTGTCTGGCGATCTTCTTCTACCGCTACGCCGGTCTGGGTTCCATCCCCCAGACTCGTGGGCAAGCATTGCGGGAGCAAGTATCAAGCGCACCTAGTGCGTCTTCGTACTCTACTCCGGTGATTCCGCCTACGGCCTGTTCCGTAACACCGAGCGACGCCCGAAAGGTCATCGCCCCGGTGGACGGATGTTCTGAAACCATCACGGTTAAAGACTCAGGCTGGTACCTATGCACCGACCCCGGACTTACCTCCGGCCGTGTGCGCAGCAAAAGCTGGTTTGGGTCAACCGAACCTACCTCCTGGAGCGACGCTTCCACCAAGGGTAACAGGGTATGTCTGGGCGCCGCGCCCGGCACAGACCCTACCGTTGCGACGGAAGAAGTCGTCGTCCATGTGTGGGAAGAGAAGAAAGTACTACCTTGATGTTTTCGCGCAATTGCGCACACCACCACTTCGCTGAAATATGCGAGGTGGTGTTTCTTTTATTTACTGAACCCCCACCGTCTGCTTAATAAGCATGATAATAGCGTTCGCTCCAAACATAATAACGAGGCCGATAATACCCCAAATCATGTGTTGCTGGCCGGTCTTTCTTTTTTCTTCGTCTTCTGCTCCCGCTATAAACTGCACAACGCCCCACACAAACAGCACGAAGGCAGCAAGCGCGAGAAGCGTCACAATAGGAGTAAGAATTTGCGCCTGGATTTTATCGAGGAATTGCTGGTAGGTCATGTGTTCATAATAGCAAACGACCGCACCAAATTGGTGCGGTCGTCCACAGAGAAATCCGGTCTAGAAACTAGCGACCATTGCTCGTTGTAGGAGCAGTTGGGTAGGTAGGAACCTGGTTAGTGAGCTGTACAGAACCTGTAAGGATGTGTACAAGACCCCAGACCGATACCATGACAAAGAATCCAATAAGACCCCAGAGCATGAGACCCTTACCCTTTGCCTGCTTCTCCTCATCGTGACCACCAAGGATGAAGTACATAAATACTCCCCAGATGAACACAATGAACGCGAGTGCGAATACCACTGGTACTGCAACCGTATTGATAAGACCGATGATGAACGAGCCGAGATCCTGCACGCTGTTTACCTGCGCAAAGGCAAGGAAAGGAAACGCGAGAGCTGCACCGACGAGACCGAATTTCTTCATAGAGAATAATTAGCTAAATACTTATATAGGATAAACCCCCACAGTTGCACGTCAATGCGCTACGAGGGACAGTGTGGAAAACCAATTAGTAAGGAATTCCTGAACAATCACCATTTGCACAAGTCTCTCCAGAAGCTCCTTGACCGCCTGCTCCGGTAGAGGTCTGTATTCCCCCTGAAGACGGTGAGGTCTTTGCAGGGCCAAAGGTAGGCAAATCAGGGCGGTTGTTATTCATTCCTGGGAGTAGATTCCCCGCAAGGTTTACCAAGCCCCAAATAGAAACCATCACCACAAATCCAATGATGGCTGAGAATACAAACTTAGTTCCCTCCTGTCGCTTTTCTTCGTTTGCGCCGCCTGCGATGAAGTACGTGAACACTCCCCAGAGAAACACTATGAAGGCGATAGCAAATACCACCGGAACGATGACCGTGTTTATAAGTCCAATAAAGAATCCTGCAAAGGACTCAATGGGTCTTGAATTGAAACCGCTGTTCGAGGTCGCTTGCGCATGAACACTCGATGACGCGCTAAGCAAAACTAAAAACGAGAACGCACGAAAAGCCAAACCACGGATAGAAGTCTTCATATAGATATAGCCTAACAGGCAATAAGAGGCTTACAAGGACTTATCCCAGTCCTCCAGGGAGAATGCCTAGGAAGAGCCTAACAATGCCCCACACGCTAAAGAGCACTACGAATCCAATAATCCCCCAGAGCATGAACTGCTTACCCTTCTGCCTCGCCTCTTCGCCTCCCATAAAAAAGAACCGAACCATTCCTATGAGGAACATGAGAAAAGCGAGGGCGTAGAGAAGCGGAATTACGGCCGAGTCTACGAGGCCAACAATCTTTTCGGTGAATTGAGCGAAACTCATAGTGCTCCTATGGTTGAACTAATAACGAGGCCTACGGTTTTAGCTCCGAGCAACACTAGCCCGCCTATGACAGTCCACAGAAGCGCACTGCGTGCGCTCTTAATCTTCTCTTCGTTACCTTGTGCCTGCACAAAAAGAAATCCTACGTACACAATTGCAAGCGTTAGAACAATGGTCCCAATTTGGATTACTGCATCCAAAATTGCATTCATAAACTCGGGAAGTGAATTTATGTTGTTGAGAGGATTAGTTAGTCCTCCAGAACTCTCAGAGGTAGCATCGGTGCCAGCTCCCGCAGGACTTCCCGCATCTGTGCCACCTCCCGCAGGACTTCCCGCTGCAAGCACGCCCGAAACAAACGGCACGTTAAGCGCTACAAGTGCCACCATAAGCACTGCAAAGCGAAGAAATCTTTTCATATATAAGGGTTAGCGGAGTGCTGCAGTTAGAGCCTGATCAAGAGTACTTATAGCGTCAGTTATGCTCTGACGGCCAGTAGTTACGCTTGCTACCATGGTAGCAAGCAGGCTATCAGTTTTGGCAGGTGCTGGGGATAGCCATCCACGTGCAAGAAGTGCTTGCGGGAAATAGACCGGCTCGTACAAGTCGCCTTGTGCAGGAGTCAGCAGTGCACGCTGTGCGGGAGCCATGCGCAAGCTGTGCGCAATCATCGTCACCACCTCCTTGCTGGTAAACTGCATTGCTACGCGCTCGGCTCCAGCGGCGTTTGCTGAAGCTTTTGGAATAGCAAACGCATATACTCGACCATACGTCATACGTGTCTCCGAAGTTGCAGGACTCGGTACTGGCGCCATATCAAAGTCGAGATTTGGGTTTGCAGCGGATATTACTGGCTCTTCAGAAGCAAAGCCAAAGTAAAGACCTAAGTCTCCAGCTACAAAAGCTTGGCGCGCGGAATTAATTGCTGCGTTCCAGGTGTAGCTCGTCTTTGCGGGATTAGCGAACTGCAGATAATACCCCACTGCCGATACTGCGGGCGTAGTGCCGAAGTTCTGGCCTACCGGGCGCGTGAGCGTGCCCTGGAAGCCGTCTGTAGTGCGCTCAGAGACGCTGTAGCCCGCCTGGAGCAGGAAGAGGGAGAGAATAGCACGAGCGTTCTCTATGTTCTGGTAGGTGCCAAATGCGACCCCGCTCTTACTAATACCTCCCGCGGCGTCCGTGCGCGTGAGTGCTGGAGAAAGTCCGGCCACTGCCTCCCAGGTAGAGGGTGCGGTCGCAACCCCGACAGAAGCGAGCTGCGTACGGTTGTAGTAGAGCATAAGCGGGTCAATAACAAACGGGATGCCAAACGCCCCCTTTCCAAATAGGAATAATTCAGCTTCGGGGAGATATGCGTCGCGGAACGCACGCTCTGATGTTGCACTACTGGTGATGAGTTTTATTTTTGGTTGCTCCGCTACTAGTTGCTCCTGCGAAATAATAATTAAATCAGGCCCTCTGCCGGAGGCAATAGCGTCTGAGAGTTCAGCGTCAAAGGTATCAAGTGATTTTTCCGTATAGGTTACTTTTGCAAGTTCACCATGCGACTGCTTCAAGTTCGCGAGCGCGTCTTGAATCGGCTTTCCGGGCAAGGTTCCCCAAATAGTAACTGACCCCACCGGCACTACCCCACTATTAAATCCTTGAAAGTTTGCGAAGAGGAATAACCCCACCAAAGCGGTGAGACCAAACACGACCATAATAATGACTTGGAACGGTTTAATATCCATAGAGAAATGATTATGGGGCAGTAAAGACGATGGAATAGTGATGCGGCCCTGCGCGGAAATCTTTTAGCTTGTGAAAGCCGTTAGTGATAAAAAGCTCCAATGCTTCGTGCTCTGGTACGCAGTGTTCCGTACGAGGACCCATACCTTCGTAGCTTCCCGCCCAGTCTATTACCATGAGCCTTCCTCCTGATTTAAGGATACGTTTGATTTCAGCTACCGCCGGCACGCGGTCTTCTAACTGAAAGAGTGTATTGGAGAGAATGACCGCATCCATTGATTGTTCTTTCAAATGTGTCCCTCCCTGCTTTTCAATATTTCCCCATACACTCTCCACATTCTTAAGACCTTGTGCCCTGGAAGTATCCATAAGGTTTCGTAGCACCTCTTCTTGGACATCCACCGCATACACGCGGCCTGTGTCCCCCACGATCCTTGCAGCAGTAATAGTGTGGTGACCAATGCCACTTCCAAGATCAGCGACTTTCATTCCTTCTCGTAGTCCCAGTTGGAGGACATTCTGCTGGGGGTCACTGAAGTTCATACATTTAGTATAGCAAGAGGCAGTAGGCGCTTATTCCCTAATCAACATACATACACTTGCGTAATAGAAATAGTTTGACCCCCGCGCCGAAGCGCAGGGGTCAGTAGGAAAGAGCAGGTAAAGCTTAGAGCCCGCCGGACCGCCTGAAACGCCGACGACCGCCGCCCAGTAGTTCGAACAGATCATCGCTGTTGCCTAATCCGTCGAACACATCTGCCAGAAAATCGAGAGATCTCGGACGTAAGGGATCGCCACCCAGAATGGCATCGATGAGGTCCTCGATGCCGCTTGAGTCACGCCGATTACCCAACTCCTTTTGAGCATGCAAAACCTGAGCACGCATGGACTCCTTCATCCCTTCCCGCATGCTCTCCGGAAACTTTTCCAGATAATCGCTCACGGACATGGATTGCCCGCCAGGTACCCTAACCGTCACACTGTCGAGCATATCCTCGTTGGCGAGGTTGTCGTGGTCGACGTAGCCGATGGTGAATCCATCGAACTCCAGAGGCCGGTTCACAAGCTCCGGATGGAGCTGGCAGGCCTCGCACTTGATGATCTGATTAATCAGATCGACCGCTCCAAGCTTGAGCTCAAGCGTGTCGGCTAAGGATTTTTCCTTGGCGAGCATGGAAGCTTTCATGGCCTCCCGCCCCGGATCTCCCGCCTTGCGCTGGTTTAAGACGAAGCGATCCAAATGGGATTCATGCTTGGCGGCGGCGACCATCGCCTCGTACTCATCCAAGAGCTGAAAGCGATGAGCGATGAGACCGCGCAGATAGTCGCTGGGCTCCGTGATGACGGGCTTCCAGTGCTGACACTTGTCCGAGAACTGCGGCATTTCGACCGTGCCGGGGTCGATGGCGGCCGCGGCGGCGAGCAAACCCTGGAGCATGCTCGTTTTGGGTAGAGGGTTCGTCTTCTTTTTGGATCCGGTCAAGACCAGTCCTCCGTTTGAATCCGGACGTTTGTTGTCCGTTTAATTTATAGCATTATTACGAAAAACGTCAATTTCACCCAAAGAATCGGGTTACTGAAGCATTCGTGACTCCAAAGTTACTTCCCCCTCTTCATCACGGTTAATGGTGTATAAATATCCGCCGGGAGTTTGTACATTTCGAGACACCTTCTTACGTTCGCTGAGAACCTGCCCACTGTCATATACTCCGCGAGATCGCTCTTCCGGGGGCAGCGTATTAAAACTATCAATCCATTGCTCAAAACTTTCCTGAGGATACGGCACCGGACTATTTAATGCGGTATACAACGAGAGCGCATCGTTTCCTAAGTTGCGAAGCCCGTCCTCCACTACATCATTATCGGTAAGAGTAGACGCTTCGGGAGTTCTGGGTGTTTGTGGGAAATGGTTTGGTGTTTCCATATATTCGGAATTATAGAGCAACCATCGAAGCAATAGAATCGCCCTCTCGCATCTTCATAATGCGTACGCCCTGAGTAGCACGCGAAAGACTTGGAATTTCTCCGGTAGACACACGAATCACCTGACCCTTCTTGGAGATGACCACAATTTCCTCTTCCTCGCTTTCTGCACCTACAAGAACCTTGGCACCGATAATGCTTCCCGTCTTTGCGGTCACGTCTGCCGTTTTAATACCTGAACCACCACGACCCTGAATCTTGTATTCACTCATTGGAGTTTTCTTGCCATATCCCTTGTCCATGAGAATAAGAAGCGTAGCGCCCTTTGCCATAGCTGGCACCACCTCAGCAGACACAATGATGTCTCCCTTCTTCACCGTCATACCGCGCACACCAGCGGCAGTGCGTCCCATAGCGCGCGTCTCCCCTTCGTCGAAACGAATACTCTGACCGGCAGCGGTAACTACGGAGATACTGTCTCCCTCACTGGTGAGCTGCGCAGTTACGAGCTTGTCGTCACCCTTGAGCGCGATAGCGATGATGCCGGAGCGACGCACATCCGCGAAGTTCTTGGCCTCTACCTTTTTAACTACACCTTCCTGCGTCACAAAGAATATAGAAAGTGCATCACGTGCAGCACCCTTAGGTACGGCAAGTACACTCGTAACCTTTTCATCGTTGGCGATTGAGAGGAAGTTCATGATGGACTTACCCTTTGTGGCGCGCTTACCTTCTGGAAGCTCATACATCTTGAGCTGGTACGCCTTACCGTAGTTGGTAAAGAAGAGCAGTTCCGAGTGAGCCGAAGCCGAGAGGAAATGCGTCACCACGTCTTCTTCCTTGGTGGACATATCAATCACGCCCACACCTCCGCGCTTTTGTGCTTTGTATTCGTCCGGATTGGTGCGCTTTACGTAGCCACCTGCGGTAAGCACAAGTACAGATTCTTCGTCAGGTACCAAATCTTCCACAGAAATATTCTTCACTCCTCCCTTCACAATCTTGGTACGACGATCGTCTCCGTACTTCTCACCTACCTCTATAAGCTCGCCACGAACAACGGCCAAGATATTCTTCTCAGAAGAAAGAATCTTCTTGAGTCGAGTGATAAGTTCTGCAAGCTCCTTGAGCTCGTCGTCAATCTTCTTGCGCTCGAGTCCCGCAAGCGTCTGAAGACGCATAGCCAAAATAGCTGCAGTCTGTAGTGGAGAAAACGCAAACTTCTTTTGGAGGGCGAGCGAGGCTTCCGGCACGTCCTTTGATTTCTTGATGATAGCGATGACCTCATCAATATGGTCGAGTGCCTTAGCGAGACCGAGCAAAATATGCTCGCGCTCTTGAGCCTTGCGCAAATCGTACTCAGTGCGACGACGCACCACCACCTTGCGGTGTTCTATGAAATTCTCAAGCATTCCCTTGAGCGAAAGTGTTTCTGGTACTCCGTCCACCAAAGCCAGCATGTTGTAGTGGAACGTGCTCTCAAGCTCGGTGTACTTGTAGAGATTGTTGAGCACTGCCTGAGGATGCGCAGTTCCCTTAAGCTCCACCACAATGCGTACGTCGTCAGTAGACTCGTCACGCAAGTCCTTAATGCCCTCGAGCTTCTTCTCGCGTACCAAATCTGCAATACGCGTAATAAGGTCCGCCTTGTTCACGCGGTATGGAATAGAAGAGATAACAATGTTGGTTCCCTTTTTGTCTTCTACAATGTCCGCCTCTCCACGTACCACCACTCCACCACGACCCGTAGTATAGGCGTGGCGAATATCTGCCTGGTTAAACGCAATAGCACCGAGCGGGAAGTCTGGACCCTTCACATGTACGAGAAGGTCTTCCACAGTCGCCTCCGGGTCATCAATAAGATGCGCGGTAGCAGCCACAAGCTCACGCAAGTTATGCGGAGGAATGTTGGTTGCCATACCCACCGCAATACCAAGTGCACCATTAAGGAGTAGGTTTGGTGCGGCTGCTGGAAGCACTGTTGGCTCTTGCTTACTGCCGTCGAAGTTTGGAATCCATTCAACAGTTTCCTTTTCAAGGTCACGAAGCATTTCGTCTGCTAAACGCGACATCTTGGCTTCGGTATAACGATAGGCAGCAGCCGGGTCGCCGTCGATAGATCCGAAGTTACCCTGCCCGAGTACGAGCGGATAGCGTGTAGAGAAATTCTGTGCGAGCTTTACCATCGCGTCGTACACCGACGCATCTCCGTGCGGGTGGTAACTACCAAGCACCTCTCCCACCACCGTCGCCGACTTGCGGAACTTTGCCGTAGGTGTGAGCCCTGTCATACGCATAGCGTAGAGAATGCGGCGATGCACCGGCTTGAGGCCGTCGCGTACGTCTGGAAGTGCGCGACTCGTGATAACCGTCATCGCGTAGTCAATATATGACTGACGCATTTCAGCGGTGATCGACTGATCTATGACATTGATGCGCGCCGGCGCGTCAGGTGCGGGAGTTGCTGCTACTTTTTTTGCCATACAGAATCAGGAAACGCGAAGTATTAAAAAGGAATAACCGTTGGCTCGTTCTTTGAACCACTATCAAGTGTAGAGCTTGAACGCACCTCCACCACAGAAATTGCGGCAGGCGAGGTAGACGCACCAAGCGACGCGGCCGCAGCACCAAGCAACGACTTAAAGCTTGAGCTGCTTTCGTTGATACTTGTAGCTACTTCTGCAGGTGGACGCACTCCCTCTGCCACACTCTTGGTAGCCAAACTAAACGCTCCTGAAGAGCTCATAGCGGTAAGCCAGCCGAGTGCCACAATAGCAGTGACTCCTCCCGACACGCCAAGCGCTACACGTTCACGCACGTGCGAAGGCTTTTCTTTGAGACGATCAATGTGGTGGATAACTGAGGCCATAGTTATGGAGTTATGACAATGATAGCACCACTCTTTTCACTTGCGTCTTTCTTTTTGAGCGTAAGCTTCTCCACTGTTTCAGCGTCCCCCGCTCCTTCTTCGAGGAACTGCTCAAGCGACTTAGGCTCGCCCATACCACTCCAGTGCATCGGAATAATAATACGAGGCTCAAGTGATACGGCGAGTTTTGCTGCTTCAGAAGGACTGAGTACACCGTCCCCTCCTACCGGCACAAAAAGAATATCAATTTCGTCGATTGCTTCACGCGCTTCGTGAGAAAGCACCGTGTCTGAAAGTGCGCCTAGGTGTACGAGCGTCATACCTTCGAGAGATACTGCATATACCGTGTTCACCGCGTCGAGCTGTCCTTTTGGAAGTCCGTACTGACTCTTGGTAAGAAAACCCTGGATAGTGACACCTGCACGCTCATATTCTCCGGGACCCTGAATCACGAACGGCTCAGCGTTTCCAAACGAAACTTCCTCGATACCGTTAAAGTCGGGGTGATTGCGGGACACGAGTGCGATGTCTGCACCAAAGCGCACAGGGCTAAGTGAGCCACCCTTAGCAATAGGGTCAAATACAAGAGTAAGATCTCCGAGCGTCACTTTATAGCACTGTCCTCCGTGATGAGTGATAACCATTACCCTTAATTATATATGAAGAGTGGCGTGAATACGAGATACCGCAAACACCCAGCGGGGAAGAACATTTTTTGACACCAGAAGTTTAGGTGTTATTATGTATCTACTGACGTGTGCAAGGGCTACAAAAACAGAGGGACATCCCTCTTTTTGCGTTTCTGAGACGACATGCAGTTTGTTCAACCCTGGAACGGAGTTTCCAACATGAAGACCCTCGACACCCCGAAGTCCTCGAAGAGCCCGCTGGGCGCCCTGATGCTCCTCGGCGGCGCTGCCCTGGCCACCACGCTCATCGCGCGCGCCGACAAGCAGAAGTTCATCGCGGGCGCGGGCGATCTCGCCAGCAAGGTCAAGCACGGCGCCGACGTCATCGCGGCCAAGGCCAAGCCGGTCCGCTTCGCGCCGAACCTGCACGCCGTCGACGCCGCGCACGATCGTGCGGCGGCGTAGCGGCCCGGGCAATCAGGCCCATACCCCCTAGGGCCAAGCCCATAATTCGCACCCCTGCCTTTACTGGTGGGGGTGCTTTTCTTCATCATTACGACATATCCACAGGGGTCTTGACAAGTATGGCAATGGTGGTATCTTTACGAAGTTCCACTGGCAGCGAAAGCTGATGCAGAGGAACATCCTTGAAACCAAAGAAGAGGGAGTACACCATGCGTACGTTTCGTGTGTCCGTAGCCTGTCTCGCCGCTCTGAGTTGTCTCGCCACGGCCGCCGATGCCGCCTCCGGCCGCAATGCGACCAAGTCGACCGACCCGGGCGACGCCTCACTGCAGCTCGATGGCAACGTGACCAGCATCAGCGCCGGCTTCGGCGACTCCGGCGGTGGCTCCTATGCCCCGACCGACAACTTCGGCGGCGCCATGACGGCCCCGGCCATCGATATCGACGACCACATCGCCAACGACTCCGCCGCCGGCGCCGGGCACATCGCCCCGGACTGACGTCACCTGGCCGGCGCGCTTAAGCGCCGGACGATAGTGGGGCCGGGAATTGCGAAAGCTTTCTCCCGGCCCCATAGTCACTCTTCTTTTTTCAAGTTTGTACGTTACCGAGATTTCATATCTCAAAATTCGAAAGCCTTCCTTCATCGGACGGTTTTTTGTTTTTATGCCCACGTATGCTATATATGGAGTACATCGCGAGCGCGCATACGAGTCGCAAGAGGGCTAACCCCTAGCATACCGAAAGGCAGCTAGTACCCGATTGCAAAAGGCGCGCCGCTCCCGATTTACATGCCCGAAGAAGAAATCATGACTGCAGAGGCGGAGGTTAAGACTCCTGTTCCTGTAGCCGTTACTTTTACCCTTGAGCCCGACCACGCAATGGCCGGACTCGTTGACCGTATCGCTACCCCGCCTCGTGCTGGAGACCTCGTAGAGGGAACCATCATCGAGCTCGTACGCGGTCGTCTCTACGTAGACTTGCCTCCCTTTGGAACAGGCATCATCTACGGTCGTGAATACCTAAACGCCGCAGATGTGCTCCGCAAGGCAAACCCTGGCGACACTATCTCTGCAAAGGTTGTCGATGCTTCTGGTATCGAAGGCTACATCGAGCTTTCACTTAAGGAGGCTCGTCAGGCAGCTATCTGGGGCGAGGCTGAGCAGGCTATCGCTGGTCAGAACGTCTACACCCTCATCGTTGAGGAGGCCAACAAGGGTGGACTCATCCTCTCTTGGCAGGGTATCCAGGGATTCCTTCCAGCTTCACAGCTCTCTAAGGATCACTACCCTCGCGTTCCAGAAGGAGACAAGGACAAGATTTTCTCTGAGCTCCAGAAGCTTGCAGGAACTCCCCTCTCCGTACGCATCATCACTGCAGATCCTAAGGAAGGTAAGCTTATCTTCTCTGAGCGCGCAGGTCAGGAAGACGAAGAGAAGGCAAACCTTGTCGACAAGTACCAGGTAGGCGACGTCATCGAGGGCGAAGTCACCGGCGCGGTTGACTTTGGTGTATTCGTGAAGCTCGAGCAGGGTCTCGAGGGACTCGTACACATCTCTGAGCTTGATTGGGGCCTCGTGGAAGATCCACGTGTTCTCTTCAAGGTAGGAGACAAGGTAAAGGTAAAGGTCATCGAGGTTAAGGATGGCAAGGTATCTCTCTCTATCAAGGCGCTCAAGGAAAACCCTTGGAAGATTGCTACGGAGAAGTACAGCAAGGGAATGGAGGTTACCGGCGTTATCATCAAGTACAACAAGCACGGCGCACTCGCTTCTATTGAGGAAGGTGTTGCAGGTCTTGTACACATCTCAGAGTTCGCTTCCCCTGTGGAGCTTCGTGAGACTCTTGAACTTGGTAAGGTATATCCATTCACCATCACCCTCTTTGAGCCAAAGGATCAGCGCATGACGCTCGCCTACTCAGGAGCAAAGAAGGTAAAGAAGTAATCGCGTTCGCGATTGTAAGAAAAACCCGCACCTATGGTGCGGGTTTTTCTTTGTATTGAAACAATAAGGGCCAAGCAGATGCTTGGCCCGTGCGGTTATGTGCGTGTTGGTTAGTAGCAATCCCTGTATCAAGGATGCCCCTCTTCTCAGTGGTTCGCGAGTAAATCAACCGTGCGGTCGAGTCGCGAACTGATGAGGTGAATTCGAAGGACGCGCGGTCCGGCGTCGTCGTTTCGAAAAAGCGGTTCATGAGTAGTCCACACTGCTTCCCAAGGGAAGTGCGCATAGTCGCGCAGTGTAGGAGTTACCCACTCGGCGGAAGGATCTTCATCCCGTCCGCCAAAATGCTCTCTCGAAAGAAACGTTGTCCGGAACGCTCCGGAGATACTGGGATCGCAGTCCAAATACTGCGCGTCAACCAGTTTAAAGCGGTCGGAAGTGTACTGATGCAAGAGTGTCGTAAGTTGCACACTCTCATCGAACAGCTTCCATGCGTTCGTGTTTCTGAAGTGCTCTATCTCACGCAGCAAACTCTGAGGTCCGGTCGTGATATAGGCGGCTTCGCAGTTGAGAGCATTCATCGCTCTACCTTTCATAAGAACAGCACCTCCAAAATTGAGGTAGATGGACTATACCACACTCCTGGTTTTTCGCCAGATTAATCTGCATGCAAAAACCCCGCCGGAACATGTCCGACGGGGCTTTGATAGAGACACCCAGCTTGTGAGTTTTAAGCCGGGAAAAGAACTATATCGGGAGAACTGCCCGGCGAGAAGCGCACCGTTGTGTTCAAGTCCCTTGTATCACCTTTGGGCCTTGCGAACACGACCTTATGGTAGATAAGTGACCGAGGCAAGAGGCGTACGCCTTCTCGGTGCCACTCGTCCGCGAAAAGCGAGAAGTGCCTATCACCAGCATGTTCCGTACGAAACATCGCATGGAAAAGATTTGCAGGAAATTCACACTCCTCCACATACTCATGAACAGGCTTCAGGTAGTTCGCGTGCGCAGGAATCCAATCACACAATCCCCACTCACGCGTCTCTTGGGATTCGTGAATCTCAACCTGAAGCGACAAAAGCTTGAAGTCGAGCTTCAGAAGTGCCGCCACTACCCCCTCTTCAAGGGTTTGGCCTTCCAGTTTGACGGCCTTACGCGCATAGCCAAGCATATTGAGGTGGGAGGTTTTGCATTCACTCCTCCACACATCGTTGAGCGTAACTAAGGCATCAAGACACGCGCCGAAATTGTCGACCCCCTGTACTTGAATATCGCAGGCAACCTTACTCTGACGCTCTTGCATCAAATTCGGGATTTGCATGTTTCTCTCCCCTTTTTTGAATTAGGTCTCACAACGTGCGACCTAGGTGTACGTATGAACCTGCGTGCAAATTACAACTATTCAGGGATTCTGTACAGA
>CAZYDN010000009.1:10138-26567 GCA_964646315.1 uncultured Candidatus Saccharibacteria bacterium | reverse complement strand
CTACCCGACAGGGCGCAATATCGACTCGCGTCCCATCGGCTAGTTGGCGAATGTAAGGCGTCCAGTGCCTGCGTTCATCCATAACAGTCGATACATCCGTCCGGTGCCGCACACCACCTAAGTGATGTGACGGCTTCACGAACACTTCATTACATAAAGTGTTCGTATGTGTTCATTCAAGCACTATTCTGCTTTCAATGACCCGTCATTCAGGAATACGCACCAGCGGTTCGGTATACAAGAAAGTATACCCTGAAGCTTGTATGTATCCCTCAATGTACCGATGTGGATAACGCAGGTTGGAAACCTTAGTGTACGAGCAAAAAGACCTTTGACAGGCCTTATCTCCTACGACTTCTTCCCTATCGCTATCACCCTTATAGGATAAGTCATTTTGCCCCAAAAGTCAATCCAGCCTAACAAAAGCTTCATGATGAATTACTCCTGACTGCGTTCGATTATTCTCTTTTACTCACCAATAGAAAGCGCGTACGTAGTCCACCTTCGCTCTCCAGTTCGGGTAACCTTCCCTTCCATTACCAGGCTCGCAAGCTCGCGTTGAATGGTCTTCTCACTTACCTCACGAATAACCAAAGAGATGTCCTTTATATAGGACGGCCCTCTTGAGCCAAGTATGGCGAGGATAGCATCACGGCGCGACGCTCGTGCAGGTAGCTCTCCGGCGTGTCCTTTAGACTGTCCTTTATCTGGTGCGCCTCCCTTTTGAGAAACCTCACCCCCAGATAGTTCGGGTACTCGCTCTTGCGGACGCATTCCTGACCCACCCGCAATTCTCGACTGTGACTTTGCAAGCTCAGCAAGTGTAGGCACTTCTTCAAGTGAAAGCCTTGGCTCCTCATACCCTGCGACTTCCTGTAGAAGAAGCTGCGCTTCACGTGCTATTACGTCTGCGTTCATAGGCGAGAGCAGTCCCCCAGTACGAGCTATCGAGAGCACACTTGAGAGCGCGAGAAGCTCGCGCGCGAGAGCATCTTTTGACTGTCTTGGAGCGAGTATTGCAGCGTCAACAAGTCCTACCGCAATGCGGTCAATTCGGTCACGCAGGGCGTGCGAGGTACGGAAGGCTGGAGCAACGAGATGGATTGCTTTCGCAAGTCTCTCTGCCTTCTTGTATACGTAAACCCTCTTTATGTCTTTATCAAATATGTTTGAAAATATACTTTTGTCTAGGACAAACGTATCAAGCTGCTGCCCCTCAGCGCTTGTTTTGAGCGTATTAATGTCTTTGATGTGTCGTATATCGCTCATGGACGTCTCATGTATTTCTCATGTCCTTATGGGGAAGTATAGGTCTTTGAGGGGGTGGGTGCAACCTGTCTTTTAGTCCGGGTGCGTCTATTCCCTATGTGTTACACGCAAAATGGTAGACTGTGCCTATATAACGGTATGAAAAAACGAGGAAAAAAGAAGAAGGCTGAGCAGGACTATCAGCTCCTTGCGAAGTGGACAGCAGGAGTTGTTTTGGTTGCCTTTGGGCTCATCATGGGACTCGCAGCGTTTGGGCTGGCTGGCATCGCAGGCTCTGCGCTCTTTGGTTTTGGCTACGGCATTTTGGGAGTTGGCGCTTTCCTTCTTCCTTTCCTTCTTATGATTGTGGGGGTAGCAATCATGCTTGAGCGAACATTTATTTCTCCTCTTACCGGAGCGGGGATCGTGCTCATTCTTCTCTCGACCCTCACCTTCCTCGGCATTATTTCAAGTGACTGGGGAGGAGTAGCAGGCACCCTCGCTGGACACGCGGCTTCAGAATTCTTTGGGCTTGCCGGAGCTGTCATCCTTCTTATTGCCATAGCTGCAATCGGTTTGATTATCGCAACTGACGTTGTGGCGGTACTTAAGGGAGTGGTAGAGACCGCAGAGAAGGCGCGTGAGCTTGTGGGTTCGGTGAAGCTGCCTGCGCTTGCGAAGAAGGGGGCTGAGGAAGAGGAAGAGGAGTCTGCGGACGAAGAGGAGGCCGCAGACGACGCGGAAGAAGTTGCTCCCCGCAAAGCGGCTGACCGCGAACCTGTGGTCACCATGTTTAACGACGCAAGTACAAACGTAGCCGCAGCCGCAATTCCAAACATCGACGCTGAGTACGAAGCCCCTCCCCTTTCTCTTCTAGGAGAAGACAAGGGCAAACCGGGTGTGGGAGACATCAAAGCAAACGCAAACATCATCAAGCGCACCTTTATGAACTTCGGCATCTCGGTGGAGATGGACGAGGTATCGGTAGGACCTACCGTGACCAGGTATGCTATCAAGCCAGCTGAGGGTGTGCGTCTTCAGAAGATTGTGACCCTTCAGCAGAACCTTGAGCTTGCGCTCGCCGCGCACCCGGTGCGCATCGAAGCCCCTATTCCCGGCAAGTCACTCGTGGGTATTGAAGTGCCAAACGCTTCAAAGGCAACGGTGGGTCTAGGTGGCATCATTGGGGCTCCTGAGTGGACCGCCTCTAAAAAGCCACTCTTGGCTGCGGTTGGTCGCGACATCACCGGCACCCCACACTACGTGAACGTAGCAAAGATGCCTCACGGACTTATTGCTGGCGCCACTGGTTCTGGAAAGTCAGTGGCCATCCATGCCGTTATCACTTCCCTCCTCTATAGGAACGGTCCAAACCAAATGCGCTTTATCATGGTGGACCCGAAGCGCGTGGAGCTCACTCTCTACAATGGTATCCCCCACCTCCTCACCCCAGTTATTACGGATCCTAAGAAATGTATCTTGGCACTTAAGTGGGCTGCCAAAGAAATGGATAGACGCTACGGCATCCTCGAGGAATGCCAGGTGCGCGACATTGATTCGTACCACGCAACCGTGCTTGAGCCGGCTAAGAAGCGTAAGGCTGCTGAACTCCCTGAGTCGATGCCTTACATCGTAATTGTTATCGACGAGCTCGCCGATATCATGCAGACCTACCCGCGTGAACTTGAGGCCGGCATCGTACGTCTTGCTCAGATGTCTCGAGCGGTGGGTATTCACCTCATTCTCTCTACTCAGCGCCCTTCCGTGAACGTCATCACCGGACTCATTAAGGCAAACGTCCCTACCCGTATGGCACTCCAGGTAGCAAGTCAGATAGACTCTCGCACTATTTTGGACGGTTCTGGTGCAGAACTCCTTCTTGGTGCTGGAGACATGCTGTATATGTCTGCCGATATGCAAAAGCCGGTTCGACTCCAGACCGCCTACATTAGTGAGCAGGAAGTAAAGAAGGTGGCGCAGTTTATTAAAGCAAACAATGCAGGCACCCTAGGCTCACTCGACCTCGGAGCAGGTACGGGAGGCACCGGGGTACACGAGCCAAACGACGCGATGATGCTTGGAAGTGAAGACGAGGAGGATGTGGACGACGACCTCTACGCCCAAGCAAAAGAAGCAGTAGAAGAAGCAGGAAGAGCTTCTACCAGTTATCTCCAGAGAAAACTCCGTATTGGATACTCACGTGCTGCACGGCTTATGGATATTCTCGAAGATAAGGGGGTTATTGGTCCAGCTGATGGCTCGAGACCTCGAGAGATCTTGAGTCAGGGTGGAGCTAAAACCGACGAAGACGAAGAGGAATCTGCATAGCACTATGCCCATACGAAGCACAGCTGCTGTAGTACTTCTCCTGCTCCTGTTCTACGGCGCATTTAAGGCAGCTCCAATGCTGCGTGGACCTACTCTTACCCTTTCAAGCCCCCTTGAGGGGCAAACGTTCCCGGACGGACACTTACCTATTATAGGTATCGCGCACCACACAGAAAAACTCACCCTTAATGGTGCTCCCCTTCTCATAGACGAAAAGGGTCAGTTTTCAACTTCACTCGACCTTCCTTCTGGGGGCGCTATACTATCCATGACCGTGTCCGATCGTTTCGGCAGAAGCCACTCTATAGAACGTTCGGTGTACGTACCTTAATTAGATTTGAATTCCCTTACCTATGGCGCTTAAAAAAACTCCCCTCAAAAAGAAATCTGTTGCAAAAAAGGCTGCGCCGGTAGACATAGACATGGAAACCGGTGAGGTGACCCCCGACAGCAAGGCGCGCTCCATAGAACTTGCGATTAAGGATATTAAAACCAAGTTCGGTGACGAGGCCATCATGACGTATGGCGCGACTAAGCCTTCTGCAATCGCTTCTATTCCTACCGGCTCTATTGGTCTTGATAACGCACTTGGTGTGGGTGGTATGCCCTGTGGCCGTATTGTGGAAATCTTTGGACCTGAATCAAGCGGTAAGACCACGCTCGCTCTCCACGTAATAGCTGAGTCACAGAAAAAGGGTGGCGTGTGTGCGTTTGTGGACGCTGAGCACGCACTTGATCCTGAGTACGCTCGCAAAATCGGGGTAAAACTCTCTGAGCTTCTTATCTCCCAGCCAGATACTGGCGAGCAGGCGCTTGAAATTGTAGAGAGTCTCGTGCGCTCCAACTCTGTTTCCATCATTGTGGTGGACTCAGTAGCGGCCCTTACCCCTAAGGACGAAATTGAAGGCGACATGGGCGCTCACCATGTGGGCAAGCAGGCGCGTCTTATGAGTCAGGCACTTCGTAAACTCACCGCTATCACCGCTAAGTCTGGCACCACCGTTATCTTCATCAATCAGATTCGCATGCAGATTGGTGTAATGTTTGGTAATCCTGAAACTACCCCAGGAGGAAAGGCACTTAAGTTCTACACCTCGGTACGTCTTGATATTCGACGCATTGCGCAAATTAAGAAGGGTGAGGAAATTGTGGGCGGCCGTGTGCGCGTAAAAGTAGTAAAGAACAAGGTGGCGGCACCGTTTAAGACTACAGAGTTCGATCTTCTCTACAACGAGGGTATCAGCCGTGAGGGTGAAATCATTGCGCTTGGCGAGAAGTACGACATTCTTCAGAAGTCGGGTGCTTCGTATAAGTTTGGCGAGCTCCCTCTCGCTCGTGGGTATGACGCTACACGCACCTTCCTGCGCGAGAACAAGACCGTTGCAAACGATATTCTAAAGCTTGTGAAAGCAAAGATGGCCGCAGAATAGAGTTTCTTATCGAAGATACTTCAAAGGGCCACGCGTAAGCGTGGCCCTTGCCATAGTACCCGGGATCAATCACCCGCGTCCTTAGGAGCGTTCGGGCACTTATCCAACCAATCAGGACCGGTGTTCGGTCGCTTGGGGCCGTGCGATGTTGCGCAGGGCTTCCTGCTCACATGTCTGGTGCATCTAAAGCAGAAACCTCCGTTGGCATCTGTGCCGCTGTTGCTCGTGACTCCTTCCGAGTCGTTCGTCATATCCTATCCTCCCTAAATGAGCCAGTACTTTATATACCACGAAAGGTACCTTTCGTGGTATAGGGAAAATTCTTACGCTAGACGAAAACTCGCCTGAATATTGCGTGCCGCGTTTCGTGCAACCCACACCATTCCCACAACAAGAACTACAGAGAGTACCTGCACTACAAAGGAGGTATTGAGAAATGCCGCCTCAAAAAAGCGAAGTACCGCCACCCCGTCTGCCGGAGACGGCATGTTTTCAAGCACTCGCGCTACCCACACCTGCTTAGCAAGTGCGTAGAGTGAGCCGAGAGAGAGCATCGACGCGAGCGCGGTGCTCGATACAAATGGGCGCACGACACGAATAAACCGTGCACGACGAAGTACTATCTGCTTAATACGAGAATTAGTCATGGGTTCCATAGCTAGTATCACTTAGCGACTTCTTAAAAAGTTTCTTCGCACGGTGCACGCGGGTTTTAATAGCGGAAACAGAGGTACCTTCCGAAGCAGCAATCTCCTCCTGCGTCTTCCCTTCTATGAATTGAAGGGTAAGTGCCTTAGCAGCAACTTCAGGAAGACGGGAAAGCGCTATTACTACTTCATCTTTCAAGGTTAATTCTTCTACAAAATCACCCTCATCCCTCAGGCGCTCATAGGTTTCTGGCTCCATTTCCTGTGTTCTCCCCCGCTCCTTCTTGAGCTTCTGGTACCTGGTAAAACACAGCCGGGTCAAAATGGCGTAGGCCCACGACGAGAAGCTTGCTCCTTCCTGTGGTTTGAAACGGTCCGCATACACATATATGCGGGTAAACACATCCTGAACGGCCTCCTCAGCCTCCTCCGGAGAATAGAGGATACTGCGCGCCTTTCGCAGAAAAGCTGCCTCGTAGCGGTCTATAAGCACCCCCAACGCCTCGGGATCCTTTTTCATAGCCACAAGCACTTCCTCGTCGGAAGCTGTAGCCAATTGGGCCGGTGTTCTTGAAAAGCTCATAATGTCTTGTATCATACTCCTATCCTGGGCTCTTGGCCCTGCCGGCACAGGCAGGATTTTTTTAACCCCCGAGGAATCACCCCTATATGGCTATATTGTCTTACAACGAAATCGTTCAGAAAAAGGTCATTGAATACAACAATGAGCCGTACGAAGTACTCTCTTCGCACGTGTTTCGCATGCAGCAGCGCAAGCCAGTGAACCAGACCAAGCTCCGTCACCTTGTGTCCGGCAAGGTAACCGAAATCTCCTTCCACCAAAATGAGAACGTTCCTGAAGCCGATATTGGCAAAATGGAAGCAACGTACCTCTACACCAACCGTGGTGAGAGCTGGTTTACCGAAGCTGGAAATCCAAAGAATCGTTTCTCGTTCCCCGACGAAATGGTGCACGACAAAGTGCAGTGGCTTAAAGCCAACAGCACCGCTGAGATACTTCTTTACAAGGACAATCCTGTTGCTGTGAGTATTCCTATTAAAGTAGAGCTCAAGGTGACCCAAGCTCCCCCAGGCATTAAGGGAGACACTGCTACCGGCGGTACTAAGCAGGTGACCCTTGAATCAGGAGCAACGGTAGCTACTCCCCTATTCATCAACGAAGGAGACCTTCTGAAGATCAACACCGATACAGGTGAATACGTAGAACGAGTAGAAAAAGCGTAGCAGTAAGAAAGTGAAAACGGCGGGAGCTTTTGCTCTCGCCGTTTTTGCATTCTTTATAGCAATAAAGTTTCAGATTTCCTCCTCAGACTCCCCATCGCTATACACGAGCATGGGGACTTTCAGGGTCAGGAAATCATGCCCATCTCCAGACCCTGAAATTTGGATGACTACATAGAGTGGTGCAATTCCCTGCCGAGCCTCTCCCAAATTGTGAATCCCTATTGCGTGTTCGATACCGAATCTCCCTTTGGGAGATTCGGTGGGCAAAGAGCCTATGTTTTGTGCATCACACCCGCCTTCGTCGAACAATTTCACGTGGTAGGTTTCGTACGAATCAGGCAGGTTCTGCATAACCACTGCTGACTCGTAAGTGTAATGCACACCCACACCCCGAACGACATTTGCCGGAAATCCCACGCATTCTGCGGCTCGTGCAGCGGCCTTCGCGAGCGGATTGGCGCGAACGGGCACCACCGACCGAACCGAGGGTAGGGTGAGGGCGGTGTGAGGTACCTCTTTTTGAATCGAAGCGCTTGCAGGAACCGTCCATACCAGCGCAATCGCAAGCGTAGTACCTATGACACGCATGTCGTTCCTCCCAATATCTTGTGACCTTATTGCCACATGTTTATCTAGATATATCTAAGCACGCCCCTATATAAACACAACAGCCGCCCCTTGGGGCGGCTGTTGTGTTTTCGAGCACCTCCAGAGAGGCTTCAAAAGCTCCTGATACGAGGCACGGGAAGATGATTTTCTGACGCGTACTGCATAGTACGAAGAAGAAAATTATTGGGACCCGTAACGACGTAGCAGGAATTTTTGGACCTCTCTGCTTATGCAGCGAGGTAAGGAAGTAGTGCCATGTAACGAGCACGCTTGATTGCAAGAGCAATCTGACGCTGCTTGTCTGCAGGAACTCCGCTACGCTTCTTTGCAAGAATTTTTGCGTGTGGACTCAAGAACTGACGAAGGTACGCCACATCCTTATAATCAACAAACTTCTTGTTCTCTATTTCTTCGCGCTCTGATTGATGTGCCATGTTTTTGTAAATAGGTGTTGAATATATACCATTCCTCCAAAGAACCTGTCAAAAGGCGTTGTGTGCGAGGCGCGGGAGGCTGATTTCTGGAAGCGTACTTACTAGTACGATGGAAGAAATAAGCGGGACCCGTAACGACGCAAACAAGAGCTTTGGGCGGTTCTTCTAGAACGGAATGTCCTCGGGGTTTATCTCTTCGTCTGGATACTGAATTTCCTCTCCTCCAAAAGGTGGGGTCTGCTCAGTAGTCTCGCGACTTGCTGCTGGAGCACTGCTTGATGTCTGCGAACCACCACCTCGCTCACCTGCGGCCTGCGGACCAAACTGGAAAGTGTCTACAACAATTTCTGTGCGGTACTGCTTAACGCCATCCTTGTCCCACGAACGGGTCTGGATACGGCCTTCAATATATGCAGGGCGTCCCTTTTTAAGGTACTGACCCATAACTTCTGCCGTGCGGCCGAAAGCTACGATGTTGTGGAATTCAGACTGCTCCTGCTGCTGCCCTTCCTTATTTTTAAAGGTGCGATTAGTAGCAAGTCCAAAAGATGCTACCTGCTGACCACCTGGAAGTGCTTTAAGTTCAGGGTCGCGAGTAAGGTTCCCGTAGAGTGTGACTTTGTTTAGGTACATCCCGTTTGAGTTTAATTGCTAATGGAGTTTCTTGGTCCCGTTTGTTTTACCCATTACGTTTGGAAAAACTCTAACGGGATACATGCTCCTAGTATATCAGGGACTACGCACCTGCTTCTTTGAGTGCCTGGTCGAGGTCTGTGTCAGACACTTCCTCAGGAACAATCGCGTTTTGCTCTGCGGCCTTAGCGTAAATCTCATGCATTTCTGCTGCATGGAGCGCCAGGTCCTTCTCCGTACGGATATCGAGAAAACGAATTACGTTCATTTCGTTCTTAGCAGCTTCGAGGACCTTTGCGTGTCCTTCGGTCTCTGCTTCGTACGCAATCCATGCGAAGTAAGCAGTATCGTAATCACGACGCATGTGGTCTACGCTTCGAGAAATAGTATATGCAAGCTGGACCTTCTGTGGCTCTCCTTCAGCTACAATCTCACCTTCGGCTGAGACTGTGTCACGGAGTGCCTGGTAAGTCTTTTTTGCTTCTTCCTGAGGTAGCTCAGGATCGAGGTGGAAGCCGAGCTCATACACACGGGACTCGTTATATCCCGCTTCAAGCTCTAGCTCGGTGCCCTCAGCACCGTGGTCGATTTCTTTTTTCATAACGGGCGAACTGTACCACGCTAAGCCCCTAGAGGCAATAAACCCTTATAGAAACTGGCTAAATCCCAAATACTCGATGAGCGTTGGCGAGGACTGCTTCACGCACCACTTCCTCGTCTTCTCCTCGAATACGAGCGAGTGCCCCCACCACGTCTCGCACGGAGAACGGATCATTTCTCTGACCACGACGAGAGACCGGTGCCACATAGGGTGAATCTGTCTCAGATAGCAGGTGTGTGAGCGGTATAAAACGCACCACCTCATCGTAATCCTGAGTAAATGTAAGCACCGCAGTATAGGAAAGGGTGAAATTGAGCTCTATTAGTGCCCTTGCTTCTTCAATACCACCAACAAAGAAATGAATATCACCACGGAGACGATCACCGTGGGTCTGTTTGTATGAACGCAGTATTCCAATCAAGTCTTGATAGGCATCATTTGTACCCTTGGCTGGACGCGCATGAATCATAAGAGGCTTATCAACCTCGAGTGCGAGCTCTACGTGCGCTTCAAAAACCTCGAGCTGGCGCGCACGAGTAGCACTTGGATTCTCTGGACGAAAATTATCAAGACCACACTCCCCTATCGCCACTATTTTTGGGTGCTGTGCGAGCGAACGAAACGCATCTATATCAAACTCTTGTTCCTGCGCGTAGTTTGGATGTAATCCCGCCGCCGCCCACAGATGCGGATGTGACTGAGCGAGCGCGAGCGCCTGTTCACTTGAACTTTTATCGACACCAACAACAATTCCACCGAACGCCTCTTCTTCCATTCTCTGTGCGAGGACTTCACGGTCCTCGTCATACATCGGAAATTGGATGTGACAGTGTGCGTCGAAGTAACGCATACCCTATACCGCTAGACGAGGGAACAGGTTCTCAGGCTTCTTGTTTTCATGTACCGCAGAGAGTATTGCGGTACTGGTGCTTGGCATAAACGGTGCCAAATAGAGCGCAATATGTGCAATCTGACTCACTAACTGGCGAAGGTCGGCCCTCGCCTCCTCCGCAGTCTCCTCTACCTTTATTTTCTTGTAGGGTTCGCTCGAGGTCATGAATTCGTCCCCCTTCCCCACAAGAGCAAATATTCTATCCATAGCATCTTGAAATGAGAATGTGTCGAGGAGTGTGAAGAATTCAGCATCTATAACGTGATCAAGGTCACTAAGCGCCACTGGTTCCGGTAGGTGCTCTTCTGAAAGCTTCATAACGCGAGCCACCAAATTCCCCAGACCGTTTACAAGGTTTGCGGTGTACCACTCATCTAAGCGCTCCCACGTAACATCAGAATCTTCAACGGGATGCACATGGCGCAGGAGCAAGTAGCGGGTTGCTTCAGTACCGTACTTTTCTACAAGCTCATACGGACTGATGACGTTACCTAAAGACTTACTCATCTTTTGCCCACCAGAGTTAATGAACCCGTGATAAAACACCTGTTCAGTTTCTTTCAGTTCTGCCGACTTGAGCATGGCTTGCCACATAACGGATTGAAAACGCACCTGGTCCTTCCCCCCCACCTGAAGTGTCTGGCCTTGTTCCCAAAACTTCTTGAACTTCCCTTCTTTGTCTTCTGGCCATCCAAGTGTTGAGATGTAATCGGTAAGCGCATCGAACCATACATACATAACCTGCGTGTCGTCTCCGGGTACCGCAATACCCCACGACAACTTCGCTACTGAACGCGAAATACTAAAATCCTCTAACCCGCCTCGTACAAAGGTGAGTGCTTCTTGTCTGCGCCATTCCGGAATAATAATTCCTTCTACAGAAAGATAGTCTTCCAAATACTTCTGATACTTACTTAATCTAAAGAAATAGTTCTCTTCAGTGATTTCCTCAAGCGCAAGATGCGGATGAATGATGCACTTATTGTCTTCAATTTCCTTGGGGGTCTTGTATGCTTCGCAACCTACACAGTAGAGGCCAGTGTACTCTTTCTTGTAGATATCACCCGCTGCCTCACATCTGCGCCACATTTCCTGGGCCGCCTCCTTGTGTTCTGGAGACGTCGTACGAATGAAATTGTCGGGCGTGAGAGAGAGGATATCCTTAAGGCCTTCTACCTTGGAGGCGTAATGGTCTACGTAATCCTGCACTTCCTTCCCCTGCTTTTGTGCCGCTTCGTATATTTTTTGCCCATGTTCGTCCGTGCCGGTTGAGAAGAAAACCTCTTCTCCGGCCAAACGCCATGAACGAGCCAGTACATCCGCTTGTACCAACTCCAGCGCAAACCCTATGTGCGGCTCTGCGTTCACATACGGAAGTGTGGTGGTGATATAGCGAGCCATGTTTTTTATTTTAACCAAGTAGCTCTTGTGCCTTACGCTTTGATTTCTCGAAATCGTTCAAGAACTCTCTGAGACCTGCAGCAAGTGGAATGGCCAGTAGAATTCCCAAGAAACCTGCAAGGCTTCCTCCAATAATGAGAGACAAAATGACAAGAAGAGGTGGTATGCCCACTACCTTATTCACCACAAGAGGGTAAATGAGATGGGCCTCGAACTGATTCACAATGAAATATAGTCCCGCCACAATAACTGCCAGTGCAAAGCCCCCAGACGCAAAGGATACAAGAACTGCAAGAATACCTGCAATGAAAGAACCGAAGAGCGGAATGAGGTCCAGAAGCGCGGCCGCGACAGCAAGAAAGAGCGCATAGGGCACACCCAGAATAAGCAGACCAAGATAGACAATAACTCCGACGAGTAATGAGAGGAGTAATTGACCCTGCATCCACAGCCCAATCTTTTCCTTTGCCCGCAACCACAAATCGACCACATATTCTTCATGCTTACTTGGGGTTATGACCCGCAAGAAGTCATCAACACCTCTTTCTTGCAGTGCAAAATAGAAAGACAACACCACCACAAGAATAAGGGCAAAGATGCCGCCGAAGATAGTTGAGAGTACTCGCACCGTACCTCCCGAAGTATCGCTAAACGCTGCCTGGAACGATAAGAGTGTGTCGAATATTGATTGCGACTGGTGCGATGCTGCAGCGTTTGCAGCATTCGTTAAGTTTGTGAAGGAGGCTGGCACATGGAGCGTATCCAGATATTCCGGAGCTGATTGCAGGAAAGTCTGCGCATCATTCAACACAGGAGGAAGGAAATAATACGTTACCGCAAAAAGTGAGCCAAACACTGCCACATACATGCCCAAAACCGCTATTGCACGAGGAATACGGTGCTTAACGAAAAACAGTACTCCTGGCTCTATTGCTGAAGCAATTACAACTGCTGTCAGCACCAGAAGTGCTAGGTCTCGAAGAATCCACGCAGCATAGGCTACCGCTCCCACCACGAGTGCGCGAAAAAAGGTATCGGTAGTGATTGTAATGCGAGTAGGCTGATCCATATGACTCTTAGTATATACTCGCCTGCCTGATGCGCTCGACTACCTCAGAAATGGAGAGTCGCTCCTGTTCTCCTGTATCGCGATGGCGCAGCGTAACCGTATCCTTGAGCTCCGGAGTTTCGCCCAGCGTGTCGAAGTCGATAGTGACGCAGAACGGAGTACCAATTTCGTCTTGTCTGCGGTATCGCTTACCAATGTTACCGTTATCATCGAACTCACACATAAATTCTTTTTTGAGTACGGCAAATACCTCTTCGGCTTTCGCCACAAGCTCTGGCTTGTTCTTAAGAAGTGGGAACACTGCAGCCTTAATTGGAGCGAGCGCTACTGGCAGACGCAGAACCGTACGGGTTTCTCCACCAAGTTCGTCTTCGTCATAAAACTCGGTAAGCACCGCCAGGAATGTTCTGTCGACTCCTACTGAGGTTTCCACAATATGAGGCACAAACCGGGTACCAGAAGCCTCGTCAGGATACGAGAGATCCACTCCTGAGTGCGTTTGGTGTTGGGTGAGGTCGTAGTCACCACGTGCGTGAATTCCCTCAAGCTCTTTGAAGCCAAACGGAAAACGATACTCAATATCCCACGCAGCCTTTGCATAAAACACCAAGTTCTCGTGTTCGTGCCACTTGAGATTCTCCTCCTTAAATCCAAGGTCGAGATAAAACTTCCAGCGTTTCTGGCGCCATGCTTCGTAGATGGTCATTGCCTCTTCGGGACGAGTGAACATTTGCATTTCCATCTGCTCAAACTCTCGCTTACGGAAGATGTATTGGCGTGGAGCAATTTCATTACGGAAGGCCTTCCCTATTTGTGCAATACCGAAGGGAATTTTTACCCGCACCGTGTCCACCACATTCTTGAAGTTAATGTAGATACCCTGACAGGTTTCTCCACGCAAGTAGGTAGGCTCTTTCGTCCAGTCATTTGCAAAGTTTCCAAGGTTTGATTGTACGAGCAAGTTAAATCTGCGTACTTCGGTAAAATCTTTTTTGCCGCAATTAGGGCACACTATTTGCTTTCGATGCGCATCGAAGAGCGCGTTTATTTCTTCCAGACTTATTTTCTCGTCGGCCACTACGTCAATTGCTTCGAGCAAGTGGTCGGCGCGAGAGCGAGTGTTACAAGCACGGCACTCTACGAGAGGATCAGAGAAACCAGAGACGTGACCGGATGCCTCCCATACTTTTGGATTCGTGAATATAGAGGAATCGAGTCCCACGATATTGACCTCTTCCTGTACCATAGCCTTCCACCACGCACGGCGTATGTTACTTGCAAGCTCCGCTCCATACGGCCCAAAGTCATAGACACCCGGAAACCCCCCATATATTTCTGAACTGGGGTATATAAATCCTCGTCGCTTAGCGAGCGACACGATAGTTTCAAGTGTTGGGGATTCTTTGGACATATAATAAATACATTAACGGGCTACTTCTCCGAAGGATGGCTGGTACCCGGCATCCCCCGTGGTCTGGGTAGTTACCTCAGCTACCGTACCTTCTAGGACTCGCTTCGTAAACCTATCCGTGCCGCTGTAGGAAATAGACGACATAAGTACCGGACTTGTGCCGCGCTGGGAAGAGCTCGGCAAGAGCGCGACCTGGAAGGAGCCCTGCTTAGGGTTCGTACTACTTGTTCCAGCAGGCACGTCTCCCGCAGCCCATGTTACGACGCGGGTATTCTCGTCATAGGTGATAGAACCATCCTTTGGACTTAGGGCGCCCACGAAGCGTACATATGACGGAAGCGTCGCTCGAACCGTTCCGCCCGCAACGGAGTTTACCGTTGAAGTGAGGGAGAAGAGCATGGTGTAGGTGGTCTCTACATTTGCTTGAGGAGGGATTGGTCCCGTGTTCTTTGTTGAGCCCTGAGTACGGGATGCGCGCGCCGCAAGACCCAACTCCGTACCAATGAGCATGGTGCGCGTCATTGTTGCAGAAATGGTTTTTGGTGCATTTCCTTCGCTACTGGTGCGGCCCGTTACCGTAATGACTGCGTTTATAGATGGATTGCGAACGTTTTTAAGCGCCGCTCCGGACTTAGTTGAAAAAGAGAATGAACCATTACCTGCAGCGTTTGGTGCCAGGCGCGACAATGTTGGGTAGGTGTCTTTTGCGTACAACACGGTAGAGTCCACCGAACGATAGTACCCTCCCGAAGCAATTACCGAGGAGCTGTCGAGAGCCTCTCCGGTGAGCTTCACCGTAATCTGTGCATCAGTGAGATCAGACGCGAGGGTGTTTACCCACGAGAGCCTCACCTCACTTGCCTTGCCCGCGGGAATTACCACATCAGTACTCTGACTTCCGTTTACTGCAAAGACCGTAGAGAGAAATGAGTGAGTAAGCCGAATTGATCCCTGACCTCCTCCGTACGTAAGAGCGAGAAGACCTCCTGATCCTTTTGTGCCAACCTTAAAACGAAACACACGCTCGTCTGTTCCCTCACCTGACAGGGTGCCTCGCACCGTAATAGTGACGTCTCCCCCTGGCGCCACCGTCCCCACATCAAAGAGAGTTGTAGAAGTGTCGCTCTTGGCAGGAATAAATCCGAAAGGATACTCAGCAAGTACCGCAACGTTTTCGATAGGTGTTTTAGAATCTGAATGCACAGTTACTTTTAACGCTATTTCCTGTCCGTCAGATGCTTGGGCGGGCATTTCCACCCGCACTGAAAGTGGAGAGGAAGTAATGGTGACATCGTGTGTAACTTCTTTTACAAATACCGCATTGGAGCCTTCAGTTTTGTACTCAAGCTTCAAGGGAATGGTGTATGTTTCGCCTTCTGCTCCTGAGAGCACTACCTGAATAGTTTGTGGTCGCGATTCTCCTGGCGCCAGGTCGCCGATAGTGTCTTCAAATCTGGGATAGGGCGCAAGAGGGTCTTTTGCATCGCGAGCCGTCTCAGGGAAGGATGCTGAGAGGTGCGTGTTGGTAATAGTGGTGCGGTTATTATTCTTAACAGTTACCAAAAAAGTGGCCACCTCCCCGCTGCGTAAAGAAGGTACGGGAGCAACCGCAATATCAATATTGTCTGTAGAAATTGCCCCGCCGCCAAATACAAGAAAGTAGGCTGCGATCGCGAGAGTCGCCATAAACACTACGAGTGCACCTCCTAAGAAAATGACAGACCACGCTACTTTTCGCTTTGGTTTTACGGGAGGTGGTGTTGGAGGCTGCCACGCAACTGGTTCGGTAGAGACAATAGGTTCCACTACACTTGGCGCCTGTTCTGGAAACGCCTCCGGAGCATTGTTTGCATACAATTTTCTTCGAAGCTCTTCGAGTGAACTTGTATCCTGCTCTGGACGAATATCTGACATATAGGCTCCAGTATAGCCTACCGTGCGCGAAGCTGAGAGTTACAAGCCCGACGCCGCGATACCTTTGTTGATTCGCAACACCATTTCTTTACGCGAAAGCCCCTGCACACTCGGGCTTGAATCAAGTCCGAGCATAACAAGGAGCGAAAGTGCCACGACACATTCTGCAGTGTCCTGTGTTTCTGGAGTAGACTCACCCAGCTCCTTGAGAAAATTCGTATATAACGCGAAGAATCCTGCTTCATGTGCATCTGGCGGCATGAGGCGCAGAAATAAACTTCCTACGCGCGAAGCGGAGCTTCGCGCGTGAGGTAAAAGACTATTGAATCGGTTCTCGGTAAGAAGTGCGCCTGCTAAGCGCCATCCATCTTTTCCTCGCACAAGAGTGACGTCGCATTCGCATAGTGTTTGTAAGGCACTTGCGAGTTTTGCTCCAGATTTACGCAGACCCTCTGCTTTGGCCCGCACGAGTCCTAAGTCCTCCGTAAGGAGCGTAAGGGTTACCCCATATTCACGAGCTGCGTGACGTCCCAGAACAATAGCCCGTGTCACGTACTTATGCCGCAT
>CAZYDN010000009.1:0-10038 GCA_964646315.1 uncultured Candidatus Saccharibacteria bacterium | reverse complement strand
CACGAGCTGCGTGACGTCCCAGAACAATAGCCCGTGTCACGTACTTATGCCGCATCCCGTTAGAGGCAGGCCACAGGAGTGGACTCTGCGCGATTAGGATTATAAAGACAGACACTTTTCATACTACGAGAATATCTTAGATGTTGTGGCCGATAGCCTCTAACGGGACGCATTGTGTCTTAGCGAGAAACGAACGGTACCCTTCGAGAGTTCTGCCGCATAAATACCATCTTCCTTCTGTATCACTTCTACCGCATCTTTTTGCGAGAAGCCTTCGGTCTTGCGCGCGTCTGCTACTGCACGAGCGAAGGTTCTTTCATCCCCCTCTGCAATAAGCTCTGGGGTAAGCGTTGTGTCGAGAGTAATTTCTTTCGCGCCCGTATGCACTTCCTTTACATTGAGTTCTTCCGCAAGAATCGCGCGCAGTTCAATAGAAAGCTCTCCCGGAATAGAAAGAGACGCGAGGGGCTGGCGCACTTTTACTCCCTCCTTCTGACGAAGCATGAGCGCCTCGCTGGTAAGCGAACGAACCCGACTCATGTCCGCAATGAGTTGAGCATCCTTCTTCCCTGTTCCCATAAGCGCGTCGAATATACCTGTCTGTACTTCAGGCCACGAAGCTAGGTGCACACTTTCTTCGTCTCCTTCTTCTCGTACTAGGCCGTAGACTTCCTCTGCAATAAAGGGTGCAAGGGGTGCAATCAAAAGACTAATAGTCTTAAGGGTGGCGCGCAGCGTAGAGAGCGCAGCTGCGTCCCCCTCGCGAGCACGGTCGCGTATACGTCGCACATACCACTGGGACATATCCTCAATGAGACCAGCAATGGTGCGAGAGGCGGTGTACAGGTCATATCGATCCATAGCGTTCGTTACCTCTACAACTGCATTGTTGGTTCGTACCTCCATCCAGGTATCGAGTACCGTGACCACGCTTGTGGTGGTACTCGTTGTGCCAGCAAAGAGTTCATAGAACTTGGCGCTGTTATCAAGCCACGAAATAACGCGCGCAGCTTCTTTTACCGTCTTGTCGTCGAAGTTCTTGGAGTCGCCAGGCTGATTCACGTAATACATCCATAGGCGAAGCGTGTCGACGCCGTAGGTGGCGATAGCGTCTGCAGGCACGACAATGTTCCCCAGAGATTTACTCATTTTCTTTCCCTTCTCATCAAGAAGGTGTCCAAGACAGATAACATTCTTGTAAGGAGAGCCCTTACCCATGAGTACGCCCACGGCAAGCAAGGTGTAGAACCATCCACGAGTTTGGTCTATGGCTTCAGAGATAAAGTCAGCAGGAAACGCAAAATCATTCTTTTCAAACGGATAGTGACTCTGCGCAAATGGCATAGCTCCCGAATCAAACCACACGTCCATCACTTCTTTCACCCGGAGAAGCTCCGTACCCTTCTTACTTACAAGCACCACGTCATCAATATATGGACGATGGAGATCAAGCTCGTAGTCCTCGTTGTGTGGGAGAGGCACAAACATAAGCTCGCGTACTTCCCCGTTTAAAGGCAGGTCTGCCTCTACGAGTGAGCGAGTATCTAGCACGTTACTACCAGAGACAATCGGTGCAAGCATTTCTAAACCAATGCCATGAGTAACGATGAGGATGTTTTTCCCTTCATACTTGGATTCAAGCTCGTAAAGGAATTCTCCAAAACGCTTCTTAGCGTCTGCATGACTCTCGCCCGCAGGAAACGGTTCTTCAAAAGAATGTACTTTGCGGAAAGCAAAGAATTCCTCAAGCGACTTTCCATTGAATTCACCAACGTGTATTTCCGTTATTCGTGAGTCAGTCACAATCTCCTCTTTTGCGACATTGAGCTCGTCTGCAATAATTCTTGCCGTCTCTTGTGCGCGTTCGATAGGAGAAGAAAGAATAATATCGATATTCTCGCCCTTGAGCTTCTTGGAAGCCTCTTTTGCTTGATTGCGTCCCGTCTCGGTGAGAGGCCATTTCTTTTCGTTGGTGCAATCGAGTTCCTGGATAAGGTTGTTCTCTGATTCTCCGTGGCGCACCGCAAAGTAGCGGTTGCCGCTCTTTTTTGTATGGGCTTTTAATTCTTCTATAGAGCCAATGACTACTCGTTCCTCGCCGTCTGCACTCTCCCATATAGGAAGAGGAGTACCCCAGTAGCGCTCACGACTAATTGCCCAGTCTTTTACATTTGAGAGCCATTCACCCATGCGCCCATCACGAATGTGTGACGGTTCCCAATTGATTTTCTTATTTTCGCTTATGAGCGTATCGCGCACTTCCTGCATGCGGATGTACCACGAGTCGCGCGCGTAGTAGATAAGACGATTCTTACTGCGCCAACAGTGTGGGTACGAGTGAGGGTAATTTTCTTTTGAAAAATAGAGTCCACGTGCCTGCAAATCCTTAAGGACTTCCACATTCGTTTCCGCATCAATGACCGACTTCCCTTCAAATATTCCAGTGCCTTTTACGAACGTTCCGTCTGGGGCTACCAGGTGCACCTTCGGGAGTCCAACCTTCTGGCCCAGGTCAAAGTCCTCCTGTCCGTACATCACTGCGGTGTGCACGATACCGGTACCGTCCTGCGTAGTCACAAAATCTGCCGCATACACTTTGTAGGCGTTCTCAAACTTCTCTGTTTCAGTCTTAGGTGCCACGTCGCGCGCGAATAGGTAGAGCGGCTCGTACGACTTTCCTACAAGTTCACTTCCTTTAAGAGTCTCGATAACTGAAGTGGTTTTTCCTTCAAACGCGTTCGCCTGGCGTGTTTGAGCAAGTATGTATATCTCCTCTTCTCCTTCGATTTTTACTTTTACGTATTCAATATCCTTCCCTACCGCAAGACCCACATTTCCAGGAAGCGTCCATGGTGTGGTTGTCCACGCCAGAAAGTACGTATTCTCCTCTCCTACTACCTTGAACTTTGCAGTGATAGAAAGATCTTTTACATCTTCGTATCCTTGCGCCAGTTCATGGCTTGAAAGCGCGGTCCCACACTTCACACACCAAGGAAGTACTTTGTAGTCCTTATAGAGGCGGTCATCGTCTGAAACTTTCTTCACGATGTTCCATACCGACTCCATGTACGGAGCATTAAACGTAAAATACGCCTTATCGAGATCCACCCAGTATCCAATGCGCTTGGAAAAATCTTTCCATTCAGCAATATAGGTCAGTACACTTTCACGACACTTCTTATTGAACGCGGCGATGCCGTACGCTTCGATATCTTGCTTACCACTGAAGCCAAGCTGCTTCTCTACCTCAAGCTCAACAGGAAGGCCGTGAGTGTCCCACCCAGCACGGCGTGGCACCCGGTATCCGCGCATGGTCTTGTAGCGAGGAAGGGCGTCCTTAAAGGAACGGGGCTCCAGGTGATGAATACCCGGGCGACCGTTTGCGGTAGGCGGACCGTCGTAAAAAACAAAGTCTCCCTTTGGGGCGGGCTTACTGAGGGACTTCTCAAATATTTGCTCCTGCTTCCAGAATTCCAATATTTTCTCCTCTCGTAGATTTACCTCGGATTTTCCTTCATCGGTCATGATTTCCTTATCCTAGCCCCGTTACAAATTAAATCCAAGTGTGCCCATTTTTCTCTGAAAAAGCTCAGGTTTAAAAACACTTTGTAACGGGGCTAGCGTTTACCGCATGAAAATGAAACAGGCCCCTATTCATGGGACCTGTCTGGCAGAGTTCGCCGAGTATTTGGGAACGGAAGCACGAGCACTCCTCCAGCTCCATTTTTTTCTGAAGCTTCGAGGGCGAGGGCTGCTATGACTAGAATACTGCTGATGTTGTGCGCGTAGTACCGGTCGCAGACCTGCCCCTCTGCTTCGCAGTGGAACGCGACAGGAAACCCATGATAGATAGCCTGCCACTTAATCTGTTCGATTGTTTTGGCGCGATCCATAATTGATTCTCCAAATGTTGCTCATGTATAGAACAGGTCGATACGTGGCCCCTTGAGAGCCAGAATTGATTTCCAGGGAGAGTCCCCATTGGTGTACACACTTCGAAAGTCCACCGTTGGAACTCCTTTGAGAGGCATAGCCTCCTTAAGGAGAAGGGTGACTACCTTCTCTGTAATTTCTCCCGATGCTTGGAAAAGATACGCCTGAGTTCCGAGCACCTCTGATCCCAAAGGAACTGCAAGCACTGGAAACGTAAGTCGTGCTCCTGCTTCGATAGCCTCTTCGAAAGAGGTGACCAAAGCGGTAGTAGGGGTGGGATTTGGTGTCTTGTGTTCACTATTCATCTCTACCTCCTGAGATGTAAAAGATCTGGAGCCGACCGCGCGAGGCGACCGGCTCCGTGATGTCAGTGACTACCGAATTGTCCGTATTGCATGGCCAGCTTTTGGCGGGCACTGGGCCTGGGCAGCGTCCGCTCCGTGGTCTTGTACGCATGATCGCGGACGAGCAGAGTGATCTGCTGAGCATGGCCGAGATGGTCCGCCTGACCCCTGCGCCAGCTCCTCACCTTCTCCGAACTGTCAGCGGCATTATTATAGTCGCTCAAAACAAACTCCCTAATGTACATCCGCGTTCGTGCGGTGGTAGAAACATACCACTAAATGTAGATATATCAACACTTTCTTACATTTTCTCGGGAGTAGGAATACCAAGGAGCTCAAGACCGTTTTCCATAGTAGTGACGAACGCGCATACAAGAGCTAGCTTCTCCGCTTCGTTCTCCGCTCCTAAAATTCGCTCACGTGCATAGAAGGAATTCCATTCACTCGCAAGCAGGGTGAGGTACTGCGTAATAGCGTGCGGTGCCTTAAGTGCTTCCGCGCGCGCCACAACTTCAGGAAAACGCACCGTGAGCCTCGCAAGCACTTCACTCTCACCTGTGAGTGAATGTGCTGCTTGAGTATTCTGCGCTTGAGACAGAATACTTCTTGCTCGTACGAGTGCGTACTGCAGATAGGGCCCGGAGTCACCATCGAGAGAGAGTGATTTTTCTGGATCAAAAATAATGTCTCCTCCCGGAGCCTGGCGGAGAATAAGATACTTCGCTGCACCAATAGCTACTTGTTCGGCAATGATTGGATCTGGGTTGCGCTCGCTTGCACGCGCTACAAGGTCTTCAAGAAATTCTCGTGCGGTAATAACACTCCCCTCGCGCGAAGACATTTTTCCGGTCGTAAGACGAAGGAATCCATGAGGTACATGCGTGGTCTTTCTCGCTACCTCAGGTGCAATGTCTTCGAGTGCAGCCAGGAACACCGCGAAGTGTCCTGTCTGTTCCGCTGCCGTGGTGATGTACGAATAATCGAACGGTCCAATACGTTCTTCCTTCAAAAATGCGAGCCCCACATCTTTAGCTTCATATGTAGGAGTTCCGCGACTCGTAATAAACACGAGGGTATGCAGACCTTTCTTTTCGCCCTTGTATATAACCGCCCCTTCGCTCTCCTCAAAAATTCCGCGGGCAAGGCCGTCCTTCACCACGCGCATTCCAATAGGTGTCGTCTCACTCTCGTGAATGATGTAGTCAAAATTGGTGCCGAGCGCTTTCCAAATACTCTTGTGAGAGTCGTAGGACACCTCTCGACCATGTCGCCAAGTTTCTAGCAGTGCTCGCTCTTGTGCGGTTCTTTCTCCGTCCTCTTTTGCAATCGCTACATAGATTTCTGTATTGAGTGCATCTATTTCGGCTTTTGCTTTTTCGCTTTCTTCATACGAACGTGAGCCGTGCGCATATGCGTCACCTATTTCAGTTGCAGTGCCGGGCTCTAGTATCCCCTTCTGTCGAAGCGCCCAGAGCGCTTTTGCTACGTGAGGACCGACATCGCCTCCGTACGTGTCACGAATCACTCGTGCTCCTTGGCTCGAAATTATGCGAGCAAACGCTTCTCCGATTACCGTACTCATGAGGTGCCCGATGTGCATCTCCTTAAACGGGTTCGGGTTTGAATATTCAAATACTACTTTCTGCTGCGTACGAGTAAGTCCATTTCCCCACTCGCTTCCAAGTTTCGTAGCTTCTGAAAGCTTCTCGGCAATGCTCTCGTTTGAGAGGCTAATGTTTATAAACCCAGGACCTGCAACCGTCACTGACGATACTTTCTCGCCAAGCTCGCGCGCAATGATACCTGAAAGCTCTTGTGCTAGTTCCTTAGGGTTTCTCCCGAGCCCCTTAGCGCCGGCCATAGCGGCGTTTACCGCGTAATCCCCATGAACGAGATCCGCAGGATACTCCACGGCAAACACCGTGCCTTCGGCACCGAGTTCTTTAAGGGCAGTTTCTGTTGCGGCTCGTATAAGGGCTTCCATACCGCGATAGTAGCAGAAAACGGCACACTCCATAAGGAGTGTGCCGTTTTCTGCTACGCTTTCTTATACGAAAGATTCTGGAACCGGATGTCGCTCTGCAAGACTCTTGATGCGCTCTTGAACAGACGCCACCGTTGCGTCGTCTCGCTTGGCAAGTACTTCAAGCATAATGCTTGCGACTTCGCGTGCATCGTCTTCCATCAGTCCACGTGTCGTCATGGCGGGAGTGCCAAAGCGAATACCGGACGGATCGAGCGGCTTTCGTGTGTCGTCGGCAATAGAGTTTTTATTGAGCGTGATGCCTGCTCTATCAAGTAGCGTCTCAGCATCGTGCCCTGAAATTTGGAGAGAGCCCCACACATCTGCTAGCAGAAGATGGTTGCTCGTGCCTCCTGTAATAAGACGCACACCCCCTTCCGTGAATACTTCTGCCATAACCGCAGCATTTTTTACCACTTGCTGTGCGTATGTTTTGAATGAGGGGTCGAGCGCTTCTTTGAAAGCAATCGCCTTGGCGGCTATCTGGTGCATGTGCGGTCCTCCCTGTAGTCCCGGGAAAACGGCCTTGTCGATTTTGCGTGCAATCTCTTCGCTCTCACGAGTCAAAATCATACCGCCACGTGGACCACGAAGAGTCTTGTGTGTGGTGGTGGTCATCACATCAAAGCCGTGAGTGAAAGGATTTTCTTGAGCACCTCCGGCTATAAGACCTGCGATGTGGGCAACGTCGGCAACCGCTAGGGCGCCCACCTCGTGTGCGATATCTGCAATTCTTTTCCAATCAAGCTCCCGTGGGTATGCGGAGAATCCTGCAAGAATAACTTTTGGACGTTCACGAAGCGCCGTCTCACGAAGCTCATCGTAATCTATCTCCCCTGTTTCAATATCCTTCATCTTGTAGCGGATGAAGTTAAATATCTTACTGATGTACGTTACCGGGTGCCCATGGGTAAGGTGCCCTCCATGGGAGAGGTCCATACCCAAGATAGTGTCTCCTGGCTCAAGCAGTGCCATGTAGGTGGCGATGTTTGCGTTAGCCCCGCCTAGTGGCTGCACGTTTGCATGCACCGCTCCAAAGAGCTGCTTGGCACGCTCTATAGCAAGAAGCTCAACCTTATCGGTAAATTCCTGACCGCCGTAGTAGCGCTTGCCCGGATACCCTTCTGAGTACTTGTTCGTAAGGACACTTGCCATAGCTTCACGCACTGCGCTTGATACGTAGTTCTCGCTTGGAATAAGTTCAAGCCCTTCTGCCTGGCGCTTCTCTTCGCCTTCTATAAGGTCGCAAATCTCTGGGTCTTCAGTCTTAATGTGCGAGTACATGTTCATTGTTTTTGAGTATAAGTCTTACCCTCCACAAGCACCACTCTAGTGCCTTGAGTTCGAGAAAGCTTCTCTCGCTTGGATAATTCGCTCTCCTCGAGTGCCTCCTATGGTGCTCACCTGTATGGCGTGCGTACGTACAAGAACAAATAGCGTATCGATAAACATGCGATTGATGGTGTCTACATAACTCACCTGCGTGTCTCTGAGTGTGTCTTCAACGAGAGGGACAGCTAGTGATGTTGGAATAAAGAAAAAATGATCTATCTCCAAAACTGATTCCTGCATCATACTTTCACTCTCTCGCAAAAAATCACTCGAAACATTTCCCTGACCAAAGCCGTATAGGCTATAGATGTAGTTATCAATAAGACACCTATCAAACACCGTACCGTCTTCAGAGGCCTTGGTTTGTTCGTAGATAAAGTCTCGAATAAGTCGCTGAGACTCTATCCCGGTGCGCTGATTTATTGAAAGATTATTTTTCTTGACCACGTCCCTATAGGTCTCAAGCGGTGTTTTAAATTCTGGAAATGCGTTAACAAAATCCTTCACAAACGTAGACTTGCCGGTGTTTTGAGGACCAATAACTGCAATCTTCATGTCCCCACAGTATACCCATCAGGTGCTGGGATTGAGAATAAATCAAGACTGATATACTGATGCAATGGAACAAGCCTACCTCGACGTACTGAAGCAGATTATGGAAAAGGGTGTAGACCGTGATGACCGCACGGGGACGGGAACCCGCGCGCTGTTTGGTCTCCAAATGCGTTTCAACATGGAAGACGGCTTCCCTGCGGTAACCACTAAAAAGCTCGCCTTCAAGGCAGTGAAGAGCGAGCTTTTATGGTTTCTCGAGGGCTCGACCGATGACAATCGCCTCAAGGAATTAAACGGAAGCGATAAAACTATCTGGACAGCAAACGCTGAGGCTGACTATTGGACGCCGAAAGCAGCCTTCCCTGGTGACCTTGGTCGAGTGTATGCAGCCCAGTGGCGTAAGTGGCGAAAACCAGATGGTACTGAGGTTGATCAGATTGCCGAAGTTATTAGAGACATCAAGAATGATCCAAACAGTAGACGGCTCATTGTGACCGCCTGGAATCCTGGCGAGCTTGATCAGATGGCACTTCCTCCCTGCCACATGTTCTTCCAGTTTTTTGTCGCAGATGGAAAGCTTTCGCTACTGATGCATCAGCGCTCCTGCGACATGTTCCTCGGTGTGCCGTTCAATATTGCCTCTTATTCCCTACTCCTTCATATGGTGGCTCAAGTCACAGGCCTCAAGGCACACGAATTCATTCACTCTCTAGGGGACGCGCACATCTATAAAAATCATTTTGAGGCAGTGAAGGAGCAGCTTTCACGAACACCTCTTCCTTCCCCAACCCTCTCACTCAATCCTGAAGTCACTACTATCGACGGATTTACTATGGATGATATCGAGCTTGTGGGGTACGAGTCACACCCTGCCATAAAGGCTGCAATGGCTGTTTAGAAAATCTTAGCGAGTCTTCGAGATTAGACTTTCTTATTTCGCATCGATTAGGGAATGTCAGCGAGCTTTGGAGCGATACATTCCCTTATGTCCGGTGCTTGTTCCCACTGCACCGGACGCAATTAGGCAGGTAGCTGGTAAGCGTATAAAATATACGAATTATGGCACTATCTGACAAGCGAATTCTCGAGGAGATGAAGAAGGGCGACATTGTTATTTACCCGTTTGACCAAGGACAGCTCGCAACCAGCAGTTATGACGTAACCCTTGGCGAATACTTCTTCCGGGAGCAACCTACCAAGTACAACCACAGCCTCTACAACATTTGGAGTCGTGAGCACATGGAGCATGTATGGGGAGCAGATAAAGTAGAGCGAGCTGTTTCTGCTAAAGAAGCTTTTAAGAAATATAACTTCGAGTTCGGTGAGATTCACGAAGATGACAAAGTAATTGTTCTTCGTCCTGGGGAAACTATTTTGGCGCATACTAATGAGTTCATTGGTGGGAAAGACCACATAACCACCATGATGAAGGCAAGGTCTTCTATGGGTCGTAACTTTATTGAGGTCTGTAAGTGCGCCGGGTGGGGGGATGTTGGCTATGTGAACCGCTGGACCATGGAGATTACCAACAACTCCAAGAACTACATCATTCCACTAGTGGTTGGTCGTCGTATCGCGCAAATTATTTTCTTTGAGACCGGACCAATTCTTGAACGCGACTACACCACCACTGGAAAGTATGCGAGCTCTACGGACATCAAAGAGCTTAAGAAAGCATGGAAGCCTGAGAGTATGCTTCCGCAGCTCTACAACGACAAGGACATTAAGAAAGTGCAGCCATGGCACAAAAAACAAACCAAGAAGCGCCGTTAACGGCGCTTCTGTCGTTCGTCCGCGCATTCATTACCTACCAGCCACTGCGGACTGAGGTTTGGGCGAGTGACTATTTTA
>CAZYDN010000008.1:16547-28142 GCA_964646315.1 uncultured Candidatus Saccharibacteria bacterium | reverse complement strand
CCTACGACCAAGCGATTAACAGTCGCTTGCTCTACCACTGAGCTACCGCGGAATGTTCTCCATCCAATCTGGACAGCACTCGGTCATTTTATCGCATTTCCTGTATGAGGCAACTGTGAGCACTGGGTAGCTGGTTGGTATACTTACTGTAGTTCCATTACTCAATAACCATTCTCGCCATGCTTACTCTCTACTATCGCCCCGGGTGCCCCTACTACATGAAGGTGCAGGAGGTTGCGGAAGAACTTGGAATCACATTTGACCTCAAAAGCGTTTACGACGATGGGGTTACTGAGGAGCTTATTGCTCGGGGAGGTAAGAGTCAGAGTCCGTATCTTGTAGACACGGACACGGGCAAGGAGATGTATGAGTCGGAGGATATTATTTCTTACCTTCGCAGTAAGGTAGAAACCAAGGAATAATGTATTTGCGGGTAACGGTATCGCCCGGTAGTCGCCGGGAGCTGGTTAAGGAAGGGAAGGATGGCATGCTTTTAATCAGCGTCCGTGAACCCGCAGAAGGGAATAGAGCAAATATGCGTGTGAGGGAAATTGTGGCACTTCGGTTCATGGTACCTACCAATTCTGTGCGTATACTAAGTGGGCATCATTCACCGGTGAAACTTCTTACTATTGATAACTAATCTCCTATGCAACTACACTTCAAGGCAACCAATTATGAGATTTCAGAAGAAGTTAGAGACTTTGCAGGCAAGAAGCTCTCTGCCATTTCTAAATTTGTGGGGACTGAAGAAAACGGCGAGGCGCAGATATATCTAGAGCTTGGTCGCGAGACCGAAGCTCATGCGCATGGAAAAGTGTGGCGAGCAGAAATAAATTTTGATAAGGACGGCAAGCGATTCCGCGCCACTTCGGTACAGGAATCTCTCGAGGATGCAATTGATAAGGCCGTTCAAGAACTTTCTCGTGAGCTTCGCTCCGCAAAAACGAAAAACGAGAGCGTTATGCGTCGTGGCGGGGGAGCTATTAAGGCAATGCTTCGGGGATTCAAGAGTTAGTTTGAACTCTTTCACGGGCGGAGGTATAGTCCGGGGAGAGGTTAGGAGTTAAAAATGCTCACTTTTGAGACGATCCTTCGGACAATAAACACCGGTAACGGTGAACCGCATTACTTCGGGCGGGAGTACGTGCCTTCTCCGGGCTACCACGGTAAGCGTGGGAATCCTGAGAAAGTGAGACGGGTCTGGGCGCACCACGGGGTCCTAATTCCTCTTCCGAACGTGACCCGCGACGCTGAGGGCAGAATCCTGGCCCGCGTGCTGTCCACGGGCAAGCTCAAGCCGGTGGTGCTCATTAGGCTCTGATAGAGGAGTAAGGGCCCGCGCATGCTACGCGCGGGCCCTTTAATTATCGTACAAAATCTGCGTAAGACATTTCGTTTTTTCCCTCGGGTATTATTCGTTCTGGAGTGAAGTAGATTCCGTCATAGGAGGCAGTTTTAATTTTTACTCGTATCTGCTTTCCATTTTTTTCTGCAAAAAAGAAAGTTCCTGGAGATTCTGCGAGGCCGCGGTATGTGTTCCAATTCTCCTTAGCGTCCGCAGAGAGCTGAAGCTCTCCTTCGCTCTTATCGATTTTTCCACAGTGCGTGGCGAGGGTAGGGTCTTGAGGACTGGGCATGGTTTGCTCGGATTCAAACTCCGGCAAAAGGAATACCAGAAGTTCCGCACCAATACGTACAAGCCTTGGACGAAGCTCGCGTGTGGTTTCTTGTGGTTCTATCACTACCTCTTTTACTGCAAGAATATCTCCCGCATCAAGCTCCCGTACTAATTGCTGAATAGCAACTCCTGTGACGGTGTCACCGTTGCGAAGTGCGGTCTCTACGGGAGAAGCCCCACGGTACTTTGGAAGGAGAGAATAGTGAACATTAATGAGGCCAAGAGGGAATTGCTCTATGAGCGCTTGTGGAAGAATTTTTCCGTACGCCACTACGATGCCGTACTCACACTGGTACTTTGCAATTTCTGCACGCGCTTCTTCGTCTAGTTTTTGAGGGGAGAGAACTGGAATACCAAGCGAGAGAGCGAGCGCTTTAGTCTCGCAAGGAGTAAGAGTGAGGCCGCGTCCGCGCGGAGAGTCCGGAGACGTTATAACGACTTCTGGACGGTATCCTTGCTCTACCAAATACGCGAGTGTGTCGCTCGCTACATAGGGAGTGCCAAAGAAAGCAAAGGATTTAGACATCATGATGGTGCTCGTCTCTATTTGAGGTGACGAGGTCGGTAGCATGGTCTATGAAAAGCATGCCGTTTAGATGGTCTATCTCGTGCTGAAAGGCCTGTGCCAAAATGCCACCTCCACCGCGCTCATACCAGTTCCCGTGCTCATCCTGTGCGCGTACCGTGGTGCGCTCGAAGCGTTTGGTCTTCCCGTAGAGTGTGCGAACAGAAAGACAACCTTCGTCTACCTGTAATCTGCGTGTAGAGGTGCGGGTGATAGTAGGATTTATAAAAATACCAATAGCAGGTGAAGGATGCGGCTCTCCCTCAAGAGGTGGGGGAAGCATGCGGTCGTATCGCACAATGAAAATGCGCCACAGGAGGCCAATTTGGGGAGCCGCCAGAGCGACACCATCTGCCTCGTTTTCAAGAGCGTCTACCATATCGTGAAGCATGGTTTCGAGCTCTGGCGTGCCGAAAAGCTCGTCGGGTACGAGCATAGATTCCTCCCTAAGGACGGCGTCGTCTTCAGGAATACTGGTTTGTAAAATTCGCTTCATAGATATGGGCACTATACCAAAAAAAATCGCACCGGCCGAAATAGGCGGTGCGAAAAGTGAGCCATCGGCGTGCGCGGGGTATTCCCTGCATCAGCTCGTACCGGCATCTGCCGATGGCGTCACTAATTGACGGGTTTTCCGACATTCCTAACGGAGAGAGTTTTCGTGACCTGCCTATTTTATTCAGCAGATTATGCGCCTCGCAACTCTTCCGTGTGGAGTGAAGACATTTCATTAAGAAATATCCCCATGGCCACGTTTCTTATATACCAGGGAAAGCTCTGAAAGTCAAATAGTCTAAAACGGTTGCCTGAAATCCTTCTCCTCGTGCTTTTTAGGGTCCACTTCCCACCAGAATTTTTTACTATAGTTTTTAGCCTTCTTGCACACGCTCTCGAGGTAGTAGAGGTCTTGCGTAGGGATGCCTTCTAGGATTTTTCCAAGATGTCCCATGGTGAGTTTGGGGAGATTGTCGTTTGCTCGGGCGTAATTGAGCTGTTTTTGAAACGATCGCATGAGCTCGCCACGCTCTGTCTTGCGAGATTTCTCTCGCTTAATACTTGAAACCGGCATGATGTCGCCAATGCGTTGCATGGCCCCATTGTACCAACTTTCTGGCGAGTGTGACTGATTGGTTTGCTAGACTTATGTCATGCCTCACACACCGAAAGGTTTTACGCTCATTGAGCTCCTTGTAGTTATTGCAATCATTGCCTTGCTCTCAAGTGTGGTGCTTGCAAGTCTCAACGCATCGAGAGTAAGGGCTGCTGATACTGAGCGCATTGCGGCTGCAAAGCAAATACAAGCAGCGCTCGAGCTGTATTTCTTGGACTATGGCTATTATCCGTCATATTCCTATGCACTTACTGCAGGTGTTCACGGTGATTGCGGGTATCAAGACGATTGGTGCGATTTAGAAACCACTCTGGCTCCCTATATTAAAAAGTTACCCAGGGATACTGCTACCTCTATATGGTCTAGCGGTCATCAGTTTAGATATCTTTACAAGCGCAATCCTGCGTACCCACAGATGTATGGACTTGGGGTGGTGCTTGATGGTTCTTCAAGCGCGGCGAGCCAGGATGGTGGCTACATAACCCAGGTGTATGAAATAGGTACTCTCCCTCGGTACTGCAAGGACAAATACGTGGGCAATGCTGGGCTCTGGTACAACTGGGACGGAGGAAATTTATGCGCGGGAGGTAACTAGCCGTTTATTGCTTCTATATTCGCGCCAATAGATTGAAGGCGAAGTACCAAATCTTCGTAGCCGCGATTAATCATGTAGATATTGCGAAGCTTTGACTTACCTTGGCTAGCGAGCATGCCGATGAGCAGTACGGTAGCAGGGCGGAGTGCGGCTGGGCACATGAGCTCTGCACCACGCAGGTGACGCTGGCCGGTTATTTGTACACGGTGCGGATCAAACAGAAGAACATCAGCTCCGAGACGCTCGAGCTCTACGTAATAAATTGCACGGTGCTCGTATACCCAATCGTGAATGAGGGTTGTGCCTTCTGCCTGGGTCGCAATTACGGCAAAGAAAGGAAGGCTGTCGATGTTGAGGCCTGGGTACGGACGTGGATGAATTTTCTCAGGGAACGCCACGAGTTCTGACGGTTCAATATGAATATCCACAAGCTTAGTGATGCCGTTTTTGGCTCTACCCGCGTCTTCGGTATGGAACTTGAGTCCCATTTTCTCAAGTACCAAAAGTTCCACTTCGAGAAACTCGATAGGCGCTCTGCGCACCGTGAGGGCGGAGTGAGTACTTGCTGCAGCAGCAATGAAAAACATGGCATCGATAGGATCTTCTGCCACCGCGTAGCGTACTTCCTTATTGATATCGCTTACGCCGGTTATCGTGAGGGTGGTGGTACCGAGTCCCTCGATAGTGACACCGAGTGCGCGAAGGTAGCCACAGACTTCCTGCACCTGGTAGTTAGCCGAGGCGTATTTAATAACCGTGGTACTTGGAATCCGGCTTGCGGCAAAAAGGGAATTAATAGTTGCGGTGTCGCTCGACTCATAGAGCACGATGTCGGTGGCCGCGAGTCCGTCATGAGAAATAGCAAAGCGATCTGAAAGCGTTTCAATGGAAACACCGAATTTTTCGAGAGCCCATAAATGCGCTCGTACGGAACGCTCACCTAGCGTGCAGCCACCCGACTGCGGAATAGAAAATTCTCGGAACATATGGAGAAGAGGACCGATAAACATGAGAATGCTTCGGGTACGTACGGCAGAAGCTTCATCGAGTGTTTCGAGTGAGAGCGTTTGCGGAGGGGTGATTATCAAATCGCGATCCCTCCACTCGCAGGTAACGCCAATAGACACAAGCACCTCTATAAGGCGCTTTACCTCTTCAATCTTTGGCATGTCTTCGAGGGTGGTGGTGCCCTTGTTTAGTAGGGAAGCGGCAATAAGCGCCACGGCGCCGTTCTTTGAGGAGTTGGTAGTAATGGTGCCACTTAACGGGTGACCTCCCTCCACTACGAACGTATTTCTCTCGCCGTCTGACATGTTCGCAATTGTATAGGAACTATACGCAAGTGACCACACAAGCGCGCGGACTAGTGGGCGCAAGAGGGCGGCGATTTTGAAGCCAGCGCTGCACGAGGTATGATACGCGGGATATGGCGAAATTTTCTCCACGACTGGGAATTGATCTAGGTACTACGAATGTGCTCGTGTTTCTTCCGGGCAAGGGGGTGGTTCTTAATGAGCCTTCCGTAGTTGCGGTATCTACAGAAAACAACAAAGTACTCGCTATTGGTGCAGAAGCTAAGGCAATGATTGGCCGTACACCCGACTCCATCATTGCGTACCGTCCTATGAAGGATGGAGTTATCGCAGATTACCGTGTTACGGAGGCTATGCTCCGCTACTTTATCCGTAAGGCGCTCGGGAAGTGGAACATCTTTAAGCCAACAGTCTTGGTGTCCGTGCCTGCTGGAGTTACTTCTACGGAGAAGCGCGCAGTGGTAGAAGCTGCGGTGAAGGCTGGGGCAGCTGATGCGTATGTGGTGAAGGAGCCAATTCTTGCAGCAATTGGCGCTGGTATTCCTATACATGAAGCGATGGGTCGCATGGTGGTAGACATTGGTGGAGGCACTATCGACGTGGCAGTGATTTCGCTCGGAGGCATTGTTGCATCTACCTCGGTGAAGGTGGCGGGCAACAAACTCGACCGCGCCATCATCGACTACATGAAGAAGCAGTACAATTTGGCGATTGGAGACAAAACTGCTGAAGAAATTAAAATCCAGATTGGTTCTGCGGTACCTGTTACCGAGGAACTTGCCATGAACGTAAAAGGTCGCGATTTGGTGTCTGGACTTCCTCGCACGGTTGAGATTAAAACAAACGAAGTAGTGCAGGCTCTTAGTCGTGAACTCCGCGACATGATGAACGCTATCCGCAAGGTGCTTCAGGAAACTCCGCCGGAGCTTGCAAGCGACATTATCGATAACGGTATTATTTTGACCGGCGGTTCAAGCCAGCTGCGCCATTTGCCTGAGCTCGTGTTCCGTCGTACCGGCGTAGAAGCGAAGCTTGCTCCAGACGCATACTATTGTGTTGCGCGCGGAACAGGGGTGGCGCTTAAGCATTTGGATACGTACAAGAAAAGCATTATTTCTAAAAAGTAAGTACGCGCCACCAGAATCCGCAGCTGCGTTGTTGCGGGCCCCTATTCGTCACTTCGTCGTACTGCTAGTACGCCTCTGTTCCTCGCTCTCCCGCGCCTCGCATCTGCATTATTCTGATGTCGCTCGGATGCATAAGGTGTTCTCGATAAGGTATTCTGTAGGTAATGGCGCACCACGCATATGTAGCAGAAGGGGACCGTGAAGCGGGTATACGTTCCGCGCGCGAGTACGCGCGCAAAGAGCTCGGACTTTCCGGTGAACAGAATCCTGACGTGGTGGTATTTCAATACGGTCTTTTTTCTGTAGACGATGCACGTGAGGTGGCACGTTTTGCAAGTAGTAGTCCGGTAGCGGGAGACGTGAAAATGATAATCATCGCGGCTACGCGTATTTTCCACGAAGCGCAAAACGCACTGCTTAAATTGTTTGAAGAGCCACCAGCGGGCACTACGATGGTGCTTGTTGTGCCGTCCTTGGGGCAGCTGTTGCCAACACTTCGCTCACGAGTGATTGCATTCAAAAGTGGAGTACAAGGCTCAGAGCCTGCAAAAGATTTTCTTGCGCTTGATTCGAGCGGCCGCGAGAAGTTTATAACCAAATTACTTGACCGAACGAAGGGAGACAAAGATGAAGACAAGCAGGCGGCCCGCGGAGAATTACTCCAGCTGTTTGAGAGCCTTACTCGAATCGCATACTCGGCTCGCGAAAAAGCCACAGGGCCTGCAAGAGAAGAACTCACTTTCTTTCTCTCGGATCTCGACACGTTCATACCCATTCTGCACGAGCGTTCTGCACCTCTCAAACTAATGTGTGAGCACCTACTGCTGGTAATTCCCTCAAGCCTCTCAAAGTAATATCTGATACACTAACCCTATATGGCATACGACTTTTCTAAACTAGACGGGGCAATTAAGGAGACTGAGGAATGGCTCACTCGCGAGTACACCGGTATTCGCACCGGTCGCGCTACTCCTTCTATTTTGGACGTAATTAAGCCTGAAGCATACGGAACGCGCAGTCCTGTTTCTCAGCTCGCAAACATAAGTGTTGAAGATGCGCGTTCACTCCGTGTGATTCCGTGGGATAAGTCACTCACTAAGAGCATCGAGAAGGCCATTACTGACGCAGACTTAGGTGTAGGTGTCTCAAGCGACGACATGGGTCTTCGCGTAACATTCCCCGAACTTACTGCTGAGCGTCGCACCATGCTCATTAAGCTTTCTCGTGAAAAGCTCGAGACTGCCAAGGTAACGCTTCGCGGACATCGTACTGATGCCATCAAAGATCTTGAAGCTTCTGAAAAGGAAGGGGGAATGGGAGAAGATGAGTTAAAGCGTCTTAAGGACGAAGTGCAAAAGAAAATCGACAAGGGTGGAGAAGCACTCGAGGCGCTCGCAAAGAAGAAGGAGACTGAGGTATCTGCATAATGAGTATTCTTATTTTTGTTCTAGTATTGGTCGCACTTATCGTGGTGCACGAGTTTGGACACTTTGTAGTGGCTAAGCTTTCTGGCATGCGAGTGGACGAGTTTGGTATTGGCTACCCGCCACGTGCATGGGGGTTTAAGAAAGGAGAGACCGAGTACACGCTTAACTGGCTTCCATTTGGTGGATTCGTGAAAATATTTGGCGAAGACATGGAAGAGAAGTTGCCTGGAGTAGAGACAGCTCCTGCAAGTGCTTCTCGCGCTTTCTCCGCTCGTCCTCGCATCCTTCAAGCTGCTACGCTCATTGCGGGTATCGCAATGAATCTTTTGTTTGCGTACGTACTTATTACCGCAACGCTCCTCATGGGAACTCCGAGAGCTTTGGCCCCCGAGGAAATGGGAACGGCAAAAGAGGTCTCTGTTGCTGTTGCGGGCGTGCTGCCAGAATCTCCTGCAGACAAGGCCGGACTTATTGCGGGAGATTATGTAGTAAGTGCCAAACAGGGAGAATTGACATGGAACGGTACGGACACAGATGCGTTCACTGCTTTTGTGGCGAGCGACACCGCGAAGGAACCGATAACCATTTCCATCCTTCGTGGAGATGAGCAGAAATCTCTCACCATGACCCCCCAGACAGGAACCATCGCGTCAGACCCTGAGCGACCAGCACTCGGCGTGCAGTTGGCAGTGGTGGGTGTAGTGCCAGTCTCACTGCTCCATGCTCCGATAGAAGGTGCTGTGCTTACGTGGGAAATCACCAAAGAGACGGCCATCGCGCTCGTGAAATTCTTTGGAAGCATCTTCACCTTTAGCGCTGATCTATCTCAAGTTGCAGGCCCTGTGGGAATTGCGGGGGCTGTGGGGAACGCATCTAGTCAGGGTCTTGCTTCGCTTCTTACTATTACTGCACTTATCTCCATAAACTTGGCGCTCATTAATGTCCTGCCCGTGCCAGCGCTTGATGGAGGCCGCTTACTCTTTGTCCTCATTGAATCAATTACACGTAGGCCAATTAAGCCGTCAGTGGCAAACGCCATGAACACGGTAGGCTTCGGGTTACTCATCCTCCTCATGCTGGTGGTGACGGCGCACGACGTGCTCAAAATACTGGGATAGGGCAACTTTTGCCTTCCTGCGCCAGGCCCGTATACTGAGAGGACTATGCGTCAATCACAGCTCTTCACCAAGACCAGGCGCGAGGCTCCCGCAGATGAAGTCTCGAAGAACGCCCAACTATTAATTCGTGCGGGGTATGTGCACAAGGAGATGGCTGGAGTGTACGACTACCTGCCACTCGGACACCGTACTCTTCAGAAAATCATTCAGATTATTCGTGAAGAGATGAATGCTATTGGGGGACAGGAATTGTTCCTTACCGCTCTTCAAGATCCTGCCGCGTGGCAGAAGAGTGGCCGGTGGGATGATGCTGTTCTCGATGTGTGGTTCAAAACTAAGCTCAAGAATGATACTGAGATTGGTCTTGCTACAACGCACGAAGAGGCGCTCACTAATTTACTGCGTGATCAAATCAAGTCGTATAAAGATTTACCGTTTTCGACGTATCAGTTCCAGACTAAATTTCGCAATGAGTTGCGTGCAAAGTCAGGGATTATGCGTGGGCGCGAGTTCATCATGAAGGATCTCTATTCCTTCTCGAAAGACAAACAAGAACACGATGCTTTCTATGCTATTGCTGCAGAAGCCTACAAAAAAATATTTGCACGTCTTGGACTCGGAAACCAGACTTACTTCACCTACGCAAGCGGAGGTTCGTTCAGTAAGTACTCGCATGAATTCCAGACGGTCTGTGACGCTGGTGAAGACATTATCTATGTCGACGAAGCTAAGGGGGTAGCTATAAACGAGGAGGTCTATAACGATCCAGAAGTATTTAGTACCAGCGGCCTTTCCAAGGAGACGCTTGTACAGGCTAAAGCAACTGAGGTTGGGAATATCTTCACCCTTGGAGAGAAATTCTCTCAAGCGCTCGAGCTTACCTATATGGATGCGGAGGGGAAGCCGCAGTATGTATTCATGGGTAGTTATGGCATAGGTCCTGGACGTGTAATGGGAACCATTGTGGAGCTTCTTTCAGACGAAAAGGGCATTGTGTGGCCAGAAGCGGTAGCGCCGTTCACCTATCACCTTGTGTCGCTTGCAGGAACGGACGAAGCGGTAGTGGCCTATGCAGAGGCTCTCTATACGGATATGACGAAAGCTGGAAAGGAGGTGCTCTTTGATGATCGTGATTTGCGTGCGGGAGAAAAGTTTGCCGACTCAGACCTCATGGGTATGCCGTATCGAATCGTGATTGGAAAGAATACGGTGGCAACTGGTGAAATTGAACTCGTGCATCGTGCAACAGGTGTGGTAGAAAAAGTTACTCGTGAAGCTCTTCTCGCTCAATAATTCATGGCAAAGCATTTTTCAAAGAATTCGTTTTTTTCGAGCGATATTGGTATTGATCTCGGAACCGCAAATACGTTGGTGTATGTGCGCGGACGCGGGCTTGTTATCAACGAGCCGTCCGTAGTTACCGTAAACGATAAGACTGGGCAGGTGGTAGCGGTAGGTAAGGAAGCCAAGGCAATGCTTGGAAAGACTCCTCCGCATATTCGTGCGGTACGTCCACTCTCTCATGGGGTTATTTCAGACTTTGAAGTTACCGAAGAGCTGCTCTCGTACCTGATTCACAAGGCACAGGGTGGACGCTCTCGCATGCTTGGACCTCGAGTGGTAATTGGCGTGCCTACGGGAGTTACGAACGTTGAGAGTCGTGCGGTGCGTGACGCTGCGATGAATGCTGGAGCGCGCGAAGTGTACATTTTGGAAGAGCCAATGGCGGGTGCTATTGGAGCTAAACTCCCGGTCACGGAGGCTGTAGGAACTATGGTGCTTGATATTGGAGGAGGTACTACTGATATTGCCGTAATTGCTCTTGGCGGATCTGTTGCAGGGAAAAGCTCTCAGGTAGCAGGAGACCGGTTCAATGAAAACATCATAGATTTTGTTCGTAGTGAATTCCAGCTCGCTATTGGAGAGAAGACCGCAGAAGATACCAAGGTAGCGATAGGTGCCGTCCTTCCGCTTCCAGAGCCTCTTTCGCGGGCCGTGCGTGGACGTGACCTCGCTACGGGGCTTCCGCGGGAGATTATTCTGACAGATACTCACGTGCGCGAAGCGCTCTCGTCTTCCCTCGACTCACTCATGGAAACGATGAAGGAAGTTATCGAATCAACTCCACCGGAGCTTCTTTCCGACGTTCTTGAGCGTGGCGTCACGGTGTTTGGAGGCGGGGCGCTTTTGCGCGGTCTTCCTGAGCTTCTGTCCAAGATGCTTGGCGTTCCCGTACATGTGGCAAACGATCCTCTTACGGCGGTGGTTCGCGGTACCGGAATAGTGACCGAAGATCCGCGACCATGGGGAGATACATTCATGCATGAAGAAGTCATCATTCCAAAGGGCTAATCGTTTTGGTCGTAGCGTCCGATACGCAAGTCCAGCTGGGCTACGTGTAGGTGCAATTGCGATAGCGGTGCTTCTCGTTGTGTGGGGGCTACGCGCTGTTTTTCCTGATGCTTTTACTGCGTTGCTTACGCCGCTGTGGCGTACAGGAAGTGCTGTTTCAGCGGGAGTAGGGAATGCGGGAACTTTCTTTGATAGTAAGGACACGCTCGTGCGTGAGCGCGCTAAGCTCCAGCAAGAAAATGAAGGGCTTCGTGCACAAAACGAAGCACTGCTAGCGCGCACCCAGGACCTTACAAAACTACTTGG
>CAZYDN010000008.1:13795-16447 GCA_964646315.1 uncultured Candidatus Saccharibacteria bacterium | reverse complement strand
TGGGTAGGTCAGGCAAGGGTACCGGTGACTCTTTTAGGGCAGGGAAGCGGAGCGTTCAGTGCGCAAGTGCCTCGTGATGCGGTAGTACTTGTAGGGGACGAGGTGTATATAGAAGGACCAGGAGCGCTCCCTGTTGGACGCATTATTGAAGTCATAAGCGATCCATCTGCGCCCAAATCTACCTTGCGTATTAAACCCATTACTAACATTTTTAGTACAACGTGGGTAACGGTTTCAACTTCTGCTGCATTATGATTCGTCCGCTTTTACTTGTCGCAACATTGATAAGTCTTACGTGGATGCCCTGGCCAGTGACGGTGGTATGTATGATTCTCTCCAGTATATTTATGCCTCTTTCAGGAATAGTCTTTGGGGTTATTGCCGACCTTTTTTACGCTCCTTACGGCTCTACATTTCTACCATATGGACTTTTGTGGGGAGTAGCAGCTTCAGGTGTAGGCTTCATAGTTGAGCGATTTATCCGTACGCGTATCATGGGTGCATGAGGCTTTTTAGAAGGCGAAGACACAGAGGGAAAAATCGCGAACTGGCACCGGAGGATATTCTTCTTGATGCCGAAAACCTGCCGGATTTTAATCACAGCAGACTTGAAGGAAAACTAGAAAAACCTATCCCTCGCAGTACGTATGTGGGTGCTCAAAGCATCATTGCCTTTATGCTGCTGGTGCTCCTTGTGCAAGCAGCACATTTGGAGCTCGTAAAAGGAAGCACATATGCCGCTCAAAGCGAACGAAACCGAGTACGGCCCGAAGTCATTTTTGCCGCACGAGGAGCTATTGTGGATCGTAATGGTGTGTCGTTAGCATCCAACGAAGCCACCGAAACCGGCTTCGTGAAGCGCGTGTATGCATATCCCGGATTCTCTCATCTCCTGGGCTACGTTTCATATCCAAAAAAAGACAAGGCCGGAAATTATTACGATACCGAAATTAAGGGATTAAGTGGCGCTGAGTCTTCAATGAATGACCAGCTTTCAGGAGTGAATGGCACGCTCCTTGTGGAAGAAGATGCACGCGGAAGTGTGCAATCACAGGGAACTATTGTGCCGCCTAAGAACGGGCAAAATCTGCAGTTGTCTATTGATTCCCGGGTGCAGCGAGCGCTTCACGATGCAATAGCTGAGCTTGCAGAGAGAATTCCTTTTAAGGGAGGCTCCGGTATTTTAATGGATGTAGAGACGGGGGAAATTATTGCGCTTGTTTCGTACCCTGAGTATGACCCTAATGTGCTGTCGTCTGGTGGACCGTCCGATACCATTGCGGCGTACCAACGTGATTCCCGGCAGGTATATCTTGATAGAGCGGTTGCAGGTCTCTACACCCCAGGCTCCATTATTAAGCCTATGGAAGCTGCGGGAGCGCTCAGTGATGGAAATATCACCCCTGAGACCAGTGTGTATTCTAGTGGGTCGATAAGTATCCCTAACCCGTATGACCCTTCACGCCCGTCTATTTTTAAGGACTGGAAGGCTCTCGGCATGATGGATACACGTCATGCAATAGCATGGTCCTCAGACGTGTTCTTTTATTCTGTTGGTGGAGGATTTGAGCACGTAAAAGGGCTCGGTATCGAACGACTTAAATACTGGTATGACAGTTTCGGACTCACTAGCAAAACAGGCATTGAGCTCGAAGGGGAAAAGGTCGGTTTCGTGCCGACTCCCGCATGGAAGGAAGCAACCTATAAAGAACCCTGGAGACTAGGCGACACGTACAATACGGCAATAGGGCAATACGCGATGCAAATTACGCCCCTTGAGGCGGCACGTGCTGTCGCCGCTGTGGCCAATGGCGGAAAGTTGGTAACTCCTACTATCATAAAAGATAAACCGCCCGCAGGACAATCTATCGCTATTGCTCCTTCTGCACTTCAAGTGGCTCGTGAAGGTATGCGTCTTGGTGCAACGGAAGGAACGTCAATTGGACTTAATGATTTATCATTTGTCCGCATCGCGGGGAAGACGGGTACGGCACAGCTTGGATTTCATAATGAGTGGTACAACTCATGGGCTGTGGGATTTTTCCCGTACGAGCATCCTAAGTATGTGTACGTGGTTGTGATGGAGAAGGGTCCATCGACAAATGCTTTTGGAGGTATCTATGTGATGCATCAGTTCCTACGAAAGATGCATGAAGTGGCGCCAGAATATTTTAAATAAAAATTAAACCTCCGCACGAGTTACCGTGCAGAGGCTTGCCGAAGCTGAGGCTAATTGAATATGGGATTAAATAAATCACCATCTCTCCAACCCGTAATGTGACGATTGTCCTTTTTGTTCGGCAGGTTCCACTTCGGGTAGAACACCACCCGAACAGGAAGGTGATCGGGAATCTGGTCAACACACATGAGCATGAGAAGCTTCCCATGCCTTTCATACGTTGCTCGGGCGAAACCCGGGCGTAACGTAACATGATGTACGAACGTGCCCCGGTACGGGTCTTGAGTCCACACACCATTGACGTACTGATAGTTGTCTTTGATGTCCGAATGAGTCGTTCGCTCCTCAACAGATGTGGACCACTTTGTGCAGCGCGTCCGATTGTCTCCCAGAAAAACCTCGTACCATCCCTTTTTGAAAATGGGATGCGTTAAGATTTGCTCATAGGATAGGTCAAGGAGTTCCTCGGCCGG
>CAZYDN010000008.1:0-13695 GCA_964646315.1 uncultured Candidatus Saccharibacteria bacterium | reverse complement strand
AAATGGGATGCGTTAAGATTTGCTCATAGGATAGGTCAAGGAGTTCCTCGGCCGGTATGGTAGTCGGGGTTTGCTTTCCAGTCAGAAATGAAAGCATTTGGTTTCCTTTCGCACGAGTGAATACCTCTGTAGAGATTATGCATAAAAAGGTAGTATTTGTCAAAAACACTCATGCACTACCTTACCTGCACGGGCAAGACGGTCGGTGCCAGTATTGGATAGGTGATTGACGCCCCACACGCGCCACGTACAATACGTGTAATTAGCCCGTAAAACAATTCAGATGACCGAACAGGAAACCATGGTGAGCCAGGAGAAGTTTGACGAGATGGTCGCCGAACTCGATACGCTCAAAACTGTGCGACGAACAGAGATTGCAAAGAATCTCGAATATGCCCGTTCCCTGGGAGATCTCTCTGAGAATGCAGAGTATCAAGAGGCACGCGAGCTTCAGGCTGCCACTGAAGAGCGTATTCGTCGTCTTGAAGAATTGGTGAAGCGCGCACACATCGTGACCGATGGAAAGAAAAAAGACGTGGTTGGTTTTGGTTCCAAGGTAACTATCAAGAAGGATGGTGGGGAAGCACATGAGTACACCATTGTGGGTTCTGAAGAAGCAGATATGCGCGAGCGCAAACTCTCGCACGTGTCTCCGCTTGGAGCTGCACTCATGGGACGCAAGAAGGCGGATGTGTTTACGTTTGAAACTCCGGGAGGGAAGCAGACGTATGTCGTAGAAAAAGTCTCCTAGGGAGAACCGAATACTGTATCCCAGCTACTGCGTTACGGGTCCCGATTCGTCGCTTCGTCGTACTATTAGTACGCCTCCGCTCCTCATCTTCCCGCGCCTTGTATCTGGGCACAGTATTCGGTCCTGTTAGGGGATACGCATATAAGGAAAAGGGCGGTCCATGAGGACCGCCCTTTGGTATTGCGTGCTTAGCGAGTACTACTGTTCGCCAAAGTAGAAACGGTCACGCACGTTGTGCCTCTCCCGATTCTGCCAAGCACGAATCCGCTTTTGACGGTTTTCAGCAGACTGAGGATTTACATATCCCACCAAGTTTGCGAGAGCAGATTTGAAGCCATTGAGTGGTTTCCCCACGAATTGTCCTTGGCTTCCAGCATGTTCAGGATTGATGAACACTACCTGACCTTCAAGTGCCCATGACATGCTTTCCGCTAGGTGCTGCTGACGTTCAATATCGTCAGGATAGATGGGATTGTTCGGATGCGTCCGTAGGAAGGAACTCCGGCAAGATCCAACGGTCATTTTGAGGAATACCACCGCATTTGTAGGCAATCGCGGGTCTCCCCCCGAAATGGTTTCCGTGTGGACGCTGCAGTGGCGCAGAATCTTCAGGGCTTGCAGGCCCAGATCGTTGCATTCATGCGCGCAGAACGTGCTTTTAGGGTCTATTGTTGTCACTTCAACCTCCCAATGTGTGAAAGAGCAACGTTTCCGAGGAAACGAATCGAGGCTCGTGACCTTGCGGTCACGAGCCTCGATTCAAATTTCTTTCCTACGTCTTACTTCGAAGAAATCTCAAGCGAAACCCTGACCGGTCGTAGAAGACCGAGCCAAATAAAAATACGCACGTAGACGGTATGTATCGCTTGAGACATATAGGGATAGGATAGGGGCTTTTTGGAACACTGTCAATAAACCTAGCAAAATACTTGCGAAATGTGGGGATAACAGGGACGTGGTGGGAGTATGTGGCATATACTAGCTACATGGTGGGATGAAGTGGGAAATCTAGAAACCCTTCTTCACTCTCGCGCAACCACTTACTCTTCTCATGTTTATAGGCGAATACCGACACACCTTTGATGCGAAAAATCGCATCTCACTCCCGGCGAAATTCCGGAAGGAGCTCGGTACGTCAGTAGTGGTAACGCGCGGTCTCGATCACTGTTTGTTTATCTACCCTAAGGCTGCTTGGAAAAAGCAGGCGGCGTTGTTTGCCGCTCAATCAACCGGTAGTGCCGCGGGACGCGGTCTTGCACGTCTTATGCTTGCAGGTGCCTCAGAAACAGATGTAGACGGCAGTGGTCGTATTTTAATTCCTGATTATTTGAAGAATTTCGCAAGCCTTTCCGACAAAAGTGTGATGGCAGGAGTGTCTGATCGTGTTGAAGTGTGGGACGAAAACGTGTGGCTTGAATACACCAAGAACATCGAGCGCGATGCGGAAGCGTTTGCCGAAAAGCTCGGTGACCGCGGAGCCCTATAACTGTTATGGAACCTCGACACGACACGGTCCTCCTTTCCGAAGCCATCGATAGCTTGATGGTAAAGCCTGCCGATACCGTGGTGGACGCCACTATTGGGGGAGCGGGCCATTTCAAGCTTTTTATGGAGACGCTAGGGCCTAAGGGCACCCTCATAGGTATTGATGCTGACCATGCGGCTATTGAGCGTGCGCAGGAGAGTCTTAAAACTATTGAAGAGAAAAATCGGCCTACCGTAGCACTCGTAGAGGATAATTTCCGCAACCTTACGAGCATCCTCGCTTCGAACGGAGCAGAGAGTCCTAACAAAGTTCTCTTTGATCTTGGGTGGAGTGGGTTTCAGCTCTCAACCGGAAGAGGGTTTTCATTCCGAGCAGATGAACCGCTTCTCATGACGTACGGAGAACCAAGCGAAGCAGAAGCTACCGCAGCTGATTTGGTGAACCATCTTTCAGAGACATCTCTCGCTGATATGATTTTTGCACTCGGAGAAGAACGATTTGCTCGCGGAATTGCTCGAAGTATTATCGCGGTGCGCGAGAAGAAACCAATCACCACCACATTCGAGCTTGTCTCTGCAATAGAGGCAGGTGTTCCTGGATGGTATCGCCATCGCAGACTTCATCCAGCCACAAAAACATTCCAAGCTTTGCGTATTGCAGTAAACGACGAACTTGGCGCACTACGCAGTGGACTCTCGAGTGCTCTCACCGCACTCGCTCCGAATGGTCGAGTTGCCATTATTACCTTCCATAGTATTGAAGACCGCATCGTAAAAGCGATGCTCCGTGACGCTGCCTACGCAGGACAGGGCACCCTGGTGAGTAAAAAACCCATCGTGCCCTCGAGCGAGGAGCTTGCGCGTAATCCTCGTGCGCGCAGTGCAAAGTTGCGTGTGTTCGAGCGAGGAACCACGAGTAGTGCCGCGTTTAGTACTAGTACCTTAACTTCCGCTTATGCCTGATCGAACTATTTCTTTTTTGAGTGTTGTTGCTGCGGCCCTTACCGGTCTCTATGTGGTGTTAGTGGTGGTGACGGTGACCTACGCCACCATGCAGACTGAGCTCGCCCTAACGGTGCGCGACACGGAAACAGAGATTGGCATGGTGGAATCCCGCTACTATGAGCAGGTGAGTGCACTTGCTGCTACCAACCCTGTAGATATGAATTTGAGTAAGCCGGTGTCTGTTACCTACGCAACCCTTGCAAAGGCTCCAAGCCTTTCCCTCCGTTAAATACTATGCGACGGGCGATACGACAGAAGCTACGCATTATCTCGGTCGGGTTGTTCTTCATCGCCTTACTCCTTGTTGCAAGGCTCTATTTTGTACAGATAGTTCACGGGCAAGAATACAGTTTGCGTGCTGAGCGACAATACATTTCTTCCAGTCAAGAACTCTACGATCGTGGCTCGATTTTCTTTACGCGTAAAGACGGAACACTTCTCTCGGCTGCGGGCCTCGCTACGGGTTTTACACTCTCGATGAATCCAAGTCTTGTAACAAATGCGGACGCAACGTACACCAAGCTTTCTACCTTTTTGAATCTTGATAAGGACGCATTCATGGCGGCTGCGGCAAAGACTACCGACCCCTATGAGGTGCTTGCGCGTCGTGTTCCTGAGGAAGTAGGAAGAGCAATCCAAGACACAAAAGTTGTGGGTATCTCTGTAGAGCGTGAACGCTGGCGCTCCTATCCTGCAGGAGCGGGAGCGGCCCAAAGTATAGGTTTTGTGGCGTATGGTGCGGGAGACGATAACGTTCTGAAGGGAAGAACCGGTATGGAGCGCTATTACGACGAAGTACTCTCTCGCGGAGCTTCAGGGCTTTTTGGTAATTTCTTTGCGGAGCTATTTGCGAATTTGGATAGCGTCGTAGTAGACGCAAAGACCGCTCGCGAAGCGGATATTATTACTGCTATTGATCCTGTGGTGCAGGAGAAGCTCGACCAAGTGCTCAAACAGGTGAATGACCAGTACGGGAGTATCGAAACTGGAGGTATTATCATGGACCCAAAAACGGGTGAGATTATCGCCCTTGATACGTACCCAACATTTGATGCCCGTGACTTTAAGAATGGCAACCCTGCGTACTTTGGAAATCCACTTGTTGAGCATCGCTACGAGTTTGGATCAATCGTAAAAGCGCTCACCATGGCGTCCGGAATTGATTCCGGTGCAGTATCTCCTGAAAGTATTTACAACGACACCGGCTGTATCACTCTCAACACTCGGCCTATTTGTAACTACGACAAGCGTGCGCGCGGCACCGTTCCTATGCAGGAGGTGCTTTCACAATCACTTAATGTGGGTTCGGCGTATATTGCTACAAAGGTGGGACATGAGCGATTTCGTGAGTATTTTAAAAAACTCGGTATGGGAGAGGAGACCGGTATAGATTTGCCAAGTGAAATTTCAGGCGACTTGCACAATATTGAGACAAGTCCTCGTGATGTTGAATATGCAACAGCAGCCTTCGGACAGGGAATTGCTCAGACTCCCGTTGAGATGATTAAGGCGCTCGGTGCACTCGCTAATCACGGTTCCGTGGTAACTCCGCACTTAGTAAAAGCGAAGCGTTTTGAATCCGGAGTAAAAAAAGATTTGGCCTGGGGATCACCTGAACGAGTCTTTAGTCCTGAGGCAACAGAGGACACTACGCGCATGTTGGTTAAGGTAGTCGACACAAAGCTTGCGGACGGAAAGCTTAAAATACCTGAGATGACTGTTGCAGCCAAAACGGGTACGGCGCAAATTGCCGCGGCAGGAGGTAAGTACTCGGAGAACCTCTACTTCCACTCCTTCTTCGGGTACTTCCCAGCTTACGATGCGCGGTATATTATCCTCCTCTACACCAGGCAGCCGCAGGGAGTGCAGTATGCCTCGGAAACGCTCACTCATCCGTTTATGGAGCTTACGCACTTCCTGATTAACTACTATGCGATTCCGCCCGATAGGGCCCCCATAGCCTCGTAGAACCATCCTTGTATGAAAAACCTACTCCGCTCAATTGTCGCTTCCTTCCTCGCAGTACTTGCGCGCGGCATAGTGCGGAAGTACAAGCCCACCATTGTGATGGTGACTGGAAGTGTGGGGAAGACATCTACCAAGGACGCGGTAGCAGCAGCGCTTGGTGAGAAATACTATTTGCGCGCGAGTGAGAAGAGTTACAACAGTGAATTTGGCGTCCCACTCACTATTATTGGAGCCCGAAATCCATGGGAAAACGCGACTGCATGGATTAAGGTGATACAAGAAGCGCTCGCACTTATTTTGCTTCCGAATCACTATCCAAAACTTTTAGTACTCGAAGTGGGTGCAGATAGACCGGGAGATTTAACCAAGATACTTGCCATCGCCACGCCTGACGCGGTCGTGGTTACTAGACTTCCTGACGTGCCGGTACATGTTGAAGCCTACGCAGGCCCGCAGGCGGTGCGTGACGAAGAATTTAGACCGGCTTACGCGCTCGGTAGCGGGTGTCCGCTCATCATATCTTCCGACGACGAGCACGCATGCGAAATGGCAAAGCGCCTTTCAGCTCAAGTCATTCGGGTGGGGTATGCCTCGGACTCTGATGTGTACATCGAAACGCCACAGTTTACGAAAGAAGGAATGAAGGCCAAGGTTACTACCTGTGGAAAGACATATACCGTCATGGCTCCTAACGCTCTTGGTCGTACCCAGCTTTATGCTCCCGCTATGGCACTTGCTCTCGCCCATACACTCAATGTGAGTACAGAAGTAGCTCTTGAAGGCCTCACGCACTATAGTCCTCCACCAGGTAGAGCAAGAATGCTTACTGGTAAGCGCGGCTCGCTTTTGATAGACGACTCATACAATGCGTCACCTGCCGCAGTTGAAGAAGCGCTCGGCGCACTTACCGATATTTCGGCTTCAAGAAGAATTGTTGCCATAGGCGATATGCTGGAGCTTGGTCGCTATTCTGTAAGTGAGCACGAGCGCATTGGTCGCCTGGTGGCGCAGAACGCAGACCTTCTTATTACGGTTGGTCCGCGCGCGCAGTCTCTACGAGATTCCGCTATCGCCTCTGGCATGGACGAAGGGAAGACGTGGGGATTTGAGACGTCACTTGAAGCTGCTCACGCGCTTTTGGAGGAGGTGAGGGAAGGAGATGTGGTTCTCATAAAGGGCTCGCAGAGTGTGCGCATGGAGCGTATCACTGAGGCGCTTTTGTTTGACCCGGCAGATGTGCGTCACTTGGTCCGCCAAGATAAGGAATGGAAGAAGCGATAAACGCCGCTCTGGCAAAGAGCCAAAACTTGTAGTATAAAAAGAAACACGGCCTCATCGTCTAACGGTTAGGACAGATCCCTCTCACGGATCAAATCGGGGTTCGATTCCCCGTGAGGTCACAACGTCAGAAAAGCCGCCCGAGGGCGGCTTTCTGCGTTGTGACCTCAAACAGCTTTCGGGAAAAGCTGTGTCGGGGAATCGAAAGACGGAGCGCAGTGAGCATCAGCAGATGCGAACCGCGAGTCGGGCCCGCGAGCCCTCCGAGTGACGACGAGGAGGGACTTGTGGGCGAAAGCGGTAATCCGCGGTTCCCGGTAAAAAAATTTTTTCTAATAATGGTACCTGACACCATTTTCCCTTGCGAGTGCGAGACCGAGCATGTATTTGCGAGGGAACCAACCCAGCCGTTTTGTAATTTCTCCCAAAAAGGGCCGGGCTGGTAAAGCTACAGCTATTCCGAATTTGGTGATGGAGTATCAGGAGTGCCGGCCCATCCATACATTTGACATTAGAAATGAGTATTGTATATTTCTCTTGAAAGGAGTTCTTCGTGCAAAGAAAACGCAGACTCATACGACTTCTCTGGGTACGCTTCAGAATGTGCAGTCGTAAGATACGGCATACAAGAGTAGAGAGTGCACATAAGCACGCTCGCCGGCTTGGTCCACTTCTACATGTGTACCGCTGTCCATTCTGTAAAGGATGGCATGTGGGACACAGGTCGAAGCCCAAACGTCGGCAACGGTTCATTCGTTTACGACCACGCCGCATACTTACTGCACGCCACCGAACGAACCCAAAGAAGCACAGAAGGCCTCGCCAGTAATGGCGAGGCCTTTACTAGTCTTTCAATTACTCCTCGGCTTTGCAGGATGAGGGTACTTTGACGAAAGTCTATAAATAGGTTATTATATACACAGGCACTTGTCTCCGACGTCATAGTCGGCACCATAAAGGAATTTCGCATGCTTACGAAACCGTCGGCGGCCCACAAGGCCGCTCAAACTGTGCGGAGCGCCTCAGACGAGGCTCTCACTCACATGAACAGCGCTCTTGCGCTGGTCCAGGCAGGTCATCGTGTTCGGCTCGTCTTCCGGAAGAACGCACCGGTCACGGCGCTCCTCGAGCTCGAAGACCTGGAAAAGCAGGGTATCATCTCCCTCACCGATAAATGCAAGAGCGCTATTTCGCTTCTGCTTGCCAACAATGAATGGTCTGACGACTCCCGGGTCGCTCGGACCTTCGAAATCATGGCCGGCCCCGCCTTTTCATTCGAGACGTTTCGACAAGCGCTCAAGGTCGAGCTCTTCGAAGAGATTGTCGATCTTCACTGAATGGTTTGCCATAAAAACGGGCCCGCCTCCATAATAGGATGCGGGCCCAATTTCACTCTCCATTCGTGCGTGTCGTAGAGACAATTGAGCGCTCGGCGCTAATGCGCAGGGTAACAATGTATTCACCCTGCAGACCATCAACACCTTCAATCTCAGTACTCTGACAAAAGGAAGGTGTGTCTCCTTGGTCGCTTGCACCTGAGACTTTGTTTCTCAGGTCTACCAGACACACTTCCGCGTGAGCGACGATTTGTTCCAGAGCGGCAGTGGGAGCGGTAGGAAAGGTACTCGTCGGTGAATCGTCCATGAACGTTCTCCTGTTGGCTTTCAGGAGCATACCAGCAAACAAACCTAAAACGAAGGATTGAAAAAGGAGAGGGGACCCAAAACTTTTCTCTTACCTATTTTGGTGCGGTGAATAGAAATAGCAAATGCACTGGTGCCAAGTGCGTGGCCGATGCGCTCTGCAAGAGAGCGCATGTAGGTGCCTGATCCGCAGACTACTCTAATTTTAATAACCGTAAACGATCGCGGTGGAATTGGAGCAAAAAGTAATTGCCATGCTTCCCGTATCTCGTCCTGTCTAAAATCGACTCCTTCTTTCTTTGAAGCGGCGTCGTCCCTGGGAACCACGCGTAGCGCCTGGGTAATGTAGCCGTACACCGTGTCGGCGGAAACCTCCGTGTAGCTTAGCAATGAAATATCGAAAATGGTTTCTGGATGAGTAGGAATATCAATCTCGCTCAAGGTTCCTCGCAGAGCATGGAGAAAGAGGGGAATGCCTCCAACTGTTTTAGAAGAATAGATTGGATACTTATGCGTGCGTGTGCCAATCTCGTGCACAAGTGCCTCTTCAATTTCTGGGCGAGTTGTATTTGTCACTTTAGACGCGTAGTGGGGAAGCCCCAGCACGTCCCCGGTATCAGTTGAGAGGTCGAGAACGATGCTCACTTCGTATTCTTTATCGAAGCCGGTGTAGTGGGATTGTTTTTTGCACTCGTCTCCCAAGAGCACTAGCAATTTTCCAGACGCCATAGGGTCAAGACGTCCTGCATAACTGGCTGGAATATCCTTGTATTGCGGATGTGTCTCTTTCCAGATACGCAGTGTCTCGAGCGGAGTCTGTCCTATGGCTTTGTCGAGCACGATGTAGCGAAGCATATGCGGGTATAGCAAAAGTGTAGCAGGAAAGTGGAAGGGCCGCCCAGCGCGTAGTGCTTGGGCGGCCCTGTTGTTCGGGAGAAGGTTCAGCTGTCGAGAGGTTGGCGGGCGTTACGAATCTGGTCGTCCAGTTTGAAGGCGAGAAGCGTGTGCTCTTCGCACATGTTGGCGTAGACGTCCGCCTGCTTGAAGTCGTTCACACTACGACAAGCAGCTCGCTTTGACTCGGCATCCGCCGCCGACGCCAGATGGCGATCCATCTGCGTTACGAGTTCATCGTTTAGTACAACGTTTGTACTCAAAACCCATTCTCCCTAAGATCATTTGTTATATCGCGCCTCGTTGGACGCGACAAAGAAAAATGTAACACATGAAGGGTTTTCACACTATTTCTTCGGCCGTTCAATACACTATTTGTTCTCCGAGGTTTCATCATCATTCAAGCAAAAAAAGCGGCCCCGCCGTGTGGCGGGGCCTTTTTAGGTAACTAATCTACTCGATAGTTTTCAAACCGGGCAGACCGAGTCTCTCAAAGCGATTTAGCCAGTGCTCAATCTCCGTGCGAGACATGTCCTTGTAATAGTTTAAGGTCTGCTCAATGCTCAGCATGCCGGCTTGGATGAGTTTCACCACAATAACCTTCCTGCTGGGCACCCAACGCAAGCCGGGCGCTGGTTCCGGAAGATCCTTCACGGTGATTCTCTTTCCGTTAGGTGTTACCACCCGTTTGGTATCCTCACTCTCCGGAGCCGGAACTACTGACTTTGAGTCCGTGTTTGGAATGATCAGTTGGTGACCACGACCCCACACACTTTTTACGAGATTTGTGCCGGTTACCGAAGCAAGTTTCTTTCGAATCCTGCAGGTGACGACATCAATAATTTTTCGTTCAGGCCAGGTAGACGAGTTTGCGCCATAGAGTGTGGTAGCGAAGTGCGACCACGTACAAATTCGACCCTCGCTCTCAACAAGAATCTCAAACACCTTTGACTCCTGCAGAGTGAGGGAAATATATTGCTCGTTGAGCAATAACCTTCCGTCGGTGAGAAATTTAACGCAAAGACCTGGAAGGGTATAGGTACGAACGTCAGATTCAGCCTCATCGGGAATCTGCGGAACTACGTACCATTCAGGTCGAATGTAATACCCCTTCCCATGCCTCGATTCAATAATCTCCTCATTTCGCGCATTTGTATTCCGGAGGGAGTCACGAAGCAGTTTACGAGCCAGCGATGCAAACGTGTAAACAGTGTGATTGCCAGGAACGTAGAACGCGGTTGGATCTAGGCGCTCATCAGTCGAAAGAATCGCCTGTTTGCACTGACCCTCATTTCGGATAACCCAACGAATGAAATCGAGGTGTCTTGGTTTGTCACTCAGTACAGTGCCATCGATTCGGATGGTACCCATCGAATCGAGGGTAATGCTCACACCGCGGACGACGAGGTGATGAGTAATACTCGCTTCTGATACAGAAGCCAGAGCGGCTACTGGTGCGGACGCACTATCCATGTTTCTTCTCCAAACAACAGCGTCGCACGGTGCGACAATCTGGCTGCATTAAACGTGAAATCAGCTACTTAGTCAAATATCTCCGTATAGAAAAAGGGACCGTCCACGCAGTGCGCAAACGGCCCCCTTTTAAGACTAGTCTCACATACATAATCCTCCGAAGATTTAGGCCGCGATGGCCTCTTCGATAGGATCACGCAGAACGTAGCCGCGACCCCAGACCGTTTCGATGTAGTGCTTGCCGTCGTTCGAGGCGGACAGCTTCTTGCGAAGCTTGCAGATGAACACATCAATGATCTTGAGCTCAGGCTCATCCATGCCGCCGTAGAGGTGGTTGAGGAACATCTCCTTGGTGAGGGTGGTGCCCTTACGAAGCGAGAGAAGTTCAAGGAGGCCATACTCCTTGCCGGTCAGGCGAACCCTGCGGCCGTCGCATTCCGCCACCTTGCTGTCCAGATTGACCACCAGGTTGCCGGTTTTGATAACCGACTGAGAGTGACCTTTGGATCGACGCACGACCGCGTGAATACGCGCCACCAGCTCGTCCTTGTGGAAGGGCTTGGTCATGTAGTCGTCCGCGCCGGCGCCGAAGCATTTCACCTTAGTGTCGATCTCAGTGCTTCCAGTAAGAATCATGATCGGCGTATTGATCTTTCCCACACGCAAGGTGCGAAGAACATCAATGCCGCTCATATCGGGCAGATTGAGATCAAGGAGGATGAGGTCGTAGTCGTAGATCTTGCCCAAATCGACCCCCTCTTCTCCAAGGTCCGTCGTGTAAACGTTGAAGCCTTCCGATTTCAGCATCAGCTCGATGCTTTGTGCGGTGGCAGAGTCGTCTTCAACCAATAGGACTCGCATTATGTACAACCCTTCCTTTCTCGGGTCTTTCTTGTGGAGTCTCAAAAAACACGCTGCACTCTAGAACGAATCGTATTCCTACCTGGAGGAATGTCAATTTGGGGACAAAGACTACGCGATGAGCTCGTCTATGACGGCCTTCACATCGGGACCGTCTGCGCGGCCGGCAAGCTCTTTCATAATGAGACCCATAAACTTTCCGCTACCAGCCTTATCGATGGGTCCTAGTTCAGCAAGCTTTTCTTTTACCACGACTGCAATTTCTTCGCGGCTCATGAGAGTAGGGAGGTATGAGCTAATGATGGCGAGCTCAAGCTGTTCGGGCTCTGCTAGCTCTGGACGGCCTGCATTTGTGAACTGCTCAATAGAGTCCTTTCGTTGATTTGCGGCACGCTTGAGCACCGCGAGCGCCTCTTCGTCAGTAAGAAACTCGTCTGGCTTACGTTTTTTTGCTACTACCTCGTTGGTCATCATGGTCACGAGGGAGCGGATGGTGCGCAGACGTACCTCGTCTTTAGCGCGCATGGCGTCTGGTATTCCGGCCTTTATTGATTCGTGAATAGTCATATAGGAAAAGGGTAGCATACGGCTTGGTATACTTCACTCATATATGGAACGATATTCTTGGCACGCCACAACCCCCGAAGAAGCTATTAAACTTTTACTCACCCATGCCAAGGTGGGGTTGTCTAACGCAGAAGTAGAGAAGCGACAGAAGGACGGAAGAAACGCACTGCCGAAACCAACTCCACCTTCACTTTGGTTACTCGTGTTTCGCCAAATGAAAAGTCCTATTGCGGGTGTCTTGCTTTTTGCGGCACTCATCACGCTTCTGATATCTCATTTCACTGATGCGCTCGTTATCACGGCAGCACTACTTGTAAACATCGTGATTGGAGTATTTCAGGAAGGACGCGCATCGAAATCGTTTAGCGCCCTTGCGAAAGGGGAGGCAACTCATGCGGTCGTGCTACGAGAAGGTAAGAGACAGGAAATTCCATCTGAGGATATTGTCGTCGGTGACATCCTCTCGCTTTCTCCGGGCGTAAAGGTTGCCGCAGACGCACGCGTGATAGAGGCGCATGGTCTTGAGCTGCAAGAAGCAGCACTCACTGGCGAATGGATACCTACTGAAAAAACTGCAGACCAAGTTTCAAAGGACGCGCCCCTGGCAGAGCGTGCCTGCATGCTCTATGCGGGCACCCTGGTAACGTCTGGTTCTGGACAAGCGGTAGTGGTGGCAATTGGGGCAAACACAGAGTTTGGTGCAATTGCGCATGAACTCTCCTCGACCACTCACGCAGAAACACCTCTCCAGCGGGATATGCGACAAGTCTCGCGCATACTGCTTATGGTCGTTGGCGTCATTATTGTGGTGATAGGTGCACTCGCCCTTGTGCGGGGACTTCCGCTCGATGAAGTACTTCTCATAAGTATTGCGCTTGCGGTTGCCTCCATTCCCGAGGGGTTACCTGCAGCTATTACCGTGGTTCTCGCTCTTGGCATGGAGCGAATACTCAAAAGTGGTGGGTTGGTGCGAAACTTGCTCGGCGCGGAAACGCTTGGAGCCACGAGTATTATTTTGACTGATAAAACCGGAACGCTTACGGAAGGAAAAATGGAAGCGGTGGGGTTTGTAACTTTGGGAAGAACCACCGAGGACGCGAGCGGACCGGCTGCTCACCACATGCTTCGTGCCGCGATACTTGCTTCGGACGGTTTTACGGAAGAAGTTGATGCACCGTCTACGGGATCAGACGCGATTGTGGTGCGTGGCCGCCCTATGGATCAAGCTATCATCCGCGCAGGTCTTGAAGCAGGACTCTCAGAAACACTTTTGCGCAAAGAATCCCCACGAGTGGATGAGCTCTCCTTTTCCTCGGTGCGTAGATTTGCAGGCGTGCTCGTGAGAGATGGAGAGGAAATGATGTCGTATGTAAGTGGTGCTCCGGAAGTATTCCTCAGTCACGCGGGTCTGCGTAAGGAGGATGTAGAGTTTTATGAAGACGCACTAGGACGCGCAACTATGGAAGGCAAGCGAGTGCTTGCTGTGGGAAGAATTCATACCCGGCTTGAATCCTTCCCTCAGGAGCATGAACTTGATGCTTTCTTGAAGGGGGTCGAAGTACTTGGCTTCGTAATTTTTTCAGACGTCATACGACGCGACGCCGCAGAGGCTATTAAGCGGATCAAGGATTCTGGTGCTCGCGTCATAATGCTCACGGGGGACAATCCTGAAACTGCGAGATGGTTTGCGAGAGAGGTGGGTATTGCAGACGACGGTACTCGAGCGATAACCGGTGCCGAAATTGTAAATCTCTCAGACCCGGATCTGCT
>CAZYDN010000007.1:0-29356 GCA_964646315.1 uncultured Candidatus Saccharibacteria bacterium | reverse complement strand
TCGCTTTTGAGATGGAGTCTGCAATTATCTTTGCAGCGGTGAACGGCTACTTTGATTCGTTTGCTCCTGAAGTTACTGCTGCTGCTGAGGCTCGCCTTCAGGACTTCCTCTCTCGCGAAGCAGTTGGAGTGCTTGCAGCTATTCGCACCACTCGCGAAATTGGTGAGGCAACGGAGAAGGACTTGCGTGCAGCCCTCGATAATTTCGTTGAGCGCTCCGCCTCATAATCTATGAAAATAGTAGTCGGCTCAAAAAACCCCGCTAAAGTTGAAGCAGTACGCGAAATACTGCAGGACTACCCGCACCTCAAGGATGCGATTGTGGAGGGTATTGAGATCGACTCTATGGTAGGAGATCAACCAAAGTCGTTAACTGAGGTACTCACGGGTGCCATGAATCGCGCACGTGGTGGGTTCGAAGAGTGCGAGTACTCTATCGGTCTTGAGTCTGGACTCATGGAAGTGCCATTCACTAAGAGCGGCCACATGGATGTGTGTGCCTGTGCCATTTTTGACGGCACTGAATTTCATCTTGGCCTCTCTTCGGGTTGGGAGTTTCCTGACAAGGAAATAAATCGTCTGATTATGGAAGAAGGTCTAGATATGGCGCAGGCGATTAATAAGGTAGGACTTGTGAGTGATCCGGCTATTGGTTCCGGACAGGGGGCTATTGGAATCTTGACCAAGGGTCGTCTTGATAGAAAGGCATACACCAAGGAAGCGCTTCGCACAGCACTCATTCACCTAGAGAAATAGCATATGGCACTTAAAGACATTAAAGCGAAGATCAAAGCTACCGAGCGCATGAACAAAGTGACGCGCGCTATGGAGGCGGTGTCTGCAGTAAAAATGCGCAAGACGCAAAGTACGGCGCTTGCTGGTCGTTCATATGCTCGTGCGGCACTTTCTATCCTTGCCCGGCTTTCGGGTACCGAGCACGTGGCTCGTCATCCACTCTCGGAGCAGCGTGAATACAAGCGCGTAGCGCTCGTGGTTATGACCAGTGACAAGGGTCTCGCAGGCTCGCTCAACAGCAGCGTGCTCAAGCGTGCACTTGAGGCTGTCTCGGAATTTTCTGTAGAGCAGGTAACAGTGTACGCGTACGGAAAGAAGGGTGTGGAGTTCTTCAAGAATCGTGGGTACACCATTGCGCAGTCATTTGAGAACAAACAAGACCTCATTGATATTGCGGACATGGAAACTCTTTCAAACGAACTCACGCGCGGATTCTTGGCTCTTGAATTCGACAAGGTGAGCGTAGTCTACAGCAACTTCAAATCCACCTTCGAGCAGGTAGCTACTGAGCGTAGACTCCTCCCGCTTTCCATGGGAGCACTAAGCGATATTGTAGAAGGTATCGTGCCGGTAAAGGGTAAGTGGAGCGAAGCTAAGAAGGTGGCTGCTCCTGCTGCGTACTCAGTAGAGCCTTCAAGTGACGACGTGCTTATGGAGCTCACTCCTCGCCTTACTGCAGTGGCGCTCTATCACATGCTTCTTGAATCAAAGGCGAGTGAGCACTCAGCTCGTATGGTGGCTATGAAAAACGCGTCAGATAAGTCGAAGGAGGTGGTGCGTGACCTGACGCGCAAATATAACAAGGTGCGTCAGGCAGCCATCACGCGGGAGGTGTCGGAGATTATCAGTGGTTCGCTCGTGACGTAGAAGTTTGCGTACGTGAATAGAAAAGATATAACTAAGCCATTATGAACACAGGAACTATTACAGAAGTTATTGGACCAATCGTAGACGTGCACTTCCTCGACAATCGCCCAGCGATTGAAGAGGCACTCGTGATTGAGAAAAACGATCTCCATGATCGTATCGTACTTGAAGTGGCGAGCCACTTGGGCCAAGACCGCGTGCGCTGCATCGCAATGAGCGACACGGCTGGACTCGCACGAAGCGAGAAGGCTACGGCTGCGGGTGCTGCTATTTCTGTTCCTGTGGGGCCAGCCGCACTTGGACGCTTGTTCAATGTGCTTGGCGAGACCGTAGACGGCAAAGAAGCGATTCCTGCGTCTTCTCCACGTCTTCCGATTCACCGCATGCCGCCATCCTTTGATGAGCAGACGACAAAGGCTGAAATTTTTGAAACAGGTATCAAGGCAATCGACCTCATGACGCCGTTCCTTAAGGGAGGAAAGGTGGGACTCTTCGGAGGAGCGGGTGTGGGAAAGACCGTTACCATTCAGGAACTCATTCGAAACGTTGCTCAGGAGCACGGTGGTTACTCCGTGTTTGCGGGAGTGGGAGAGCGTGTGCGTGAAGGAAACGACCTCTATCACGAAATGGAAGAGTCGGGAGTGCTCGACAAGACCGCGCTCGTATTCGGCCAGATGAACGAAGTTCCAGGAGCTCGTGCTCGCGTAGCACTCACCGGTCTCACTCAGGCGGAATACTTCCGCGATGAGGGAGGAAAGGACGTACTCTTCTTCATGGACAACGTATTCCGTTTCATTCAGGCAGGCTCTGAAGTGTCTTCACTTCTTGGTCGCGTGCCGTCTGCGGTGGGGTACCAGCCTACACTCGCAGAGGAAATGGGTAAGCTCCAGGAGCGCATTACTTCGACTAAGAAGGGTTCTATTACGTCTATTCAAGCGGTGTATGTGCCAGCGGACGACCTTACGGACCCAGCTCCTGCTACCACGTTTGCTCACCTCGACGGTACGGTGGTGCTCTCTCGCCAGCTTGCAGCGCTCGGTATCTATCCAGCTATCGACCCGCTCGCTTCGGCTTCTACCGCGCTTACTCCAGAGATTGTAGGTAAGGAGCACTACGAAGTAGCAAACAAGGTGAAGCAAGTGCTTCAGCGTTACAAGGATCTTCAGGACATCATTGCTATTCTCGGTATTGAGGAGCTCTCAGACGAAGACCGCCTCACGGTGTCTCGTGCACGTAAGCTCGAGCGTTTCCTCTCTCAGCCGTTCTTCGTGGGTGAACCATTCACCGGTACTCCAGGACAATACGTATCTCGCGAGGAAACGGTGCGTGGCTTCAAGGAGATTGTGGAAGGAAAGCACGACGACAAGCCTGAGTCAGCCTTCTACATGAAGGGCGGGATTGATCAGGTGACCGGATAATAACGATGGCAAAATACTTCACTCTATCTGTCGCTCGCGTTGCTGAAACTCTCTACGAGGGTGATGCAGTGTCGCTTACCGCTCCTGGAGAGGATGGAGTGCTCACTGTGCTCGCACACCACGAGGCGTTAGTCACTCCGCTAAAAGCAGGAACGCTTCGGTTCGAGCAAGGCTCAGGTGAGGTAACTGAGATTCTAATTGAACGCGGTATTCTTGAAGTCTCCGACAATCAAGCAACGGTACTTTTGTAGAAAGTAAAGTGTGTCAAAAAGGCCGCAGATACCTGCGGCCTTTTTGACACACTAAACACTCCCACGTATATATAGGAGTAGCAGATGCTCACCAGAAAGGGGTTGCTCAGTGACTATTCAACAATTTGAACAAGGCTGGGAAAACCCGGCGAGCGCGATCTTTGTAGATATTCCGAATGTTGCTTCCTCAAGGGTTGATGGAAGGAAAAGACGAATTGTATGGTCCGCCTTAGCAAAGGCTATTCTAGATAATAATGATTTACAGGATACCAACATACGGTACACAGCCGTCTACTCTCAGTACAAGAGAGAGGCGGACGTCGTAGCGAGCCTTATTGGCCCGGTGATGCGTACTCGACTCCCTACATATGTTGAGGCTGTGACTCGGACAGATAAGGATATCGATTCACTCATCATGAACGATATCTGGCAATCAGTGGTTGGTCATCAACAGTCAACAATCGTTCGTTCGGGGCGACTACAGTTTCCGCTCCAGATACGACACATTCTTGTCTCGGGAGATGCTGGATACTTGCGCGCATACAAGGGTCTTGCACAAGTATATGGGGACTATTTGCAGCGAGAACTGATTGTCTATTCATGGCGAGATTCTTTGAATCATGAGTTTGCCACTGTGGCGAACCAGATTCATTTCCTCGACGATATTCCAGGCCTCGTTCAAAGTAATGAACCAGTTATTTAGCCACCACGGCACTGTCGTGGTGGCTAAAACATTATTAGACCCCGCCATATATCGCTCTTTCCATAGAGGTAACTTTAGGTGGTATACTCGCGAATATGGCAAACATAGATTACGACGAGCTAGGAGCACCGCTCTCACACACACCTGAGATCGCACACTATCACGGCGACTTAGTGCGAGTATTGTTCTTGGCAGCTGCAGTATTAATATTGATTATGCAGTTCACCGGAGACAATCTTCCGATGACGCCGGCAGCTATTATTGCCTTTGTTACCGTCCTTGTTATCGCTGCTGGCATCACGAACCCGGTGCAACGGATGATTCACTGGTTTAATCTGGTTGTATCTTTTTTTGGATTGGCAATATTCGGAGGAGTATCCATTGATCGGCTTCACTCTGTGGGAGATTTCTTCACCCATGACGGACTGGCTGGTTTAATAGCTATCGTGTTCTTGGGAGCTCTCTACTTTGCTACGCGTACGGTGCGCGGAAACCTAACTGGCTCAAACCCTGTGCTGCCAGAGAAGGAGTAATTATTTAGTAACGCTACAACACTATGGGAATGCAAGATTTTCTGCTTAAGCAGGCAATGAAGTGGAAGCTTAAAGACATGTCTCCTGCGCAACAGGAGCAGATTATGAGTCTTGTGCAAAAGAACCCTGAGCTTTTCAAGAAGATTGGCGAGGAAGTTGATAGACGCGTAAAGAAAGGTGGCGAGCCCCAAATGAAAGCTACAATGGAGGTTATGAAGAAGTATCGAGCAGAATTGCAGGCTCTTCAAATGGGCGAATAATATCTCCTCATGAAATCAAAGAAAATTTTTATATTGCTCGGACACCCGGACACGGGACCTGAACCGCTATCGCGACAGATGGCAGATGCTTATGAAGCAACTGCGCGCGAGGCAGGGCACGAGGTTAAGCGCCTTAATCTCGGAGAGCTTTCATTTGATCCGATTCTTCACAAAGGATATCGCTCACGTATGGATCTCGAAGCTGATCTGTTAAAGGTTCAGGAATATATGACCTGGTCCGAACATTTCGTACTTTTTTATCCAAACTGGTGGGGAGGTATGCCAGCGCTCCTTAAGGGAATGTGGGACCGTATGTTTCTTCCGCGCTTTGCTTTTAGCATGTGGAAGAACAAATTTGGTTGGGATGCGCTTTTGAAGGGTCGTAGCGCGCGTGTAATTGTGACGTGTAGCAACCCTGTAATTCTTGACCATCTCGCCTTCGGAGATTTCACAGCATCTATTAAGCGCTCACTGCTTGCGTTCGCTGGCTTTAAAACAAACATTACTGCCGTCGGTCGATCTGAACGACTTACAGAAAACCAAAAGACTTCACTACTTAAGAAGATTAGAAGTCTTGCGAAACAGGCAGCATAGATGCATGCTGGGTAGGTAGGCAGTTCGCTACTCAGGAATGTCCTGGCGAGCCCAACTTCCAGTCTGACCTGAGGTATGCAACCCGTACCGCCTCGCAGGCGAACTGTCTACACTCACCGCTCCAATTCTTCGTGGGGCGGTTTCTCTTTCCGTTACGCCCTGTTGCTGTTGTCTCGCATTAACGCTATACATACAAAGGATCAGGACGATGCGCTCCGTGATGTTTGCTTTGCCCCCAGGCAAACAATGCGTGAGAGGGTCGCACCAGCCCTCGCGTAAGCTGCATTGTCCTGATTACAACCGTCTCATTTTTTGGGACGGTCTTTCTTTTTATTCTCCTAACCCGTAAGGTGTATATATCTATGCTAAAAATCGGAATCGTCGGACTGCCAAACGTTGGAAAATCAACCCTTTTCAACGCACTCACCAAAGCCTCAGTACCCGCTGAGAATTATCCTTTTTGTACTATCGACCCTTCGGTAGGGGTTGTGGGTGTGCCCGACGAGCGTCAAGACAAGCTGGCGGCCGTTTCAGGCTCAGAAAAGATTCTTCCTGCTGCAATTGAATTTGTTGATATTGCAGGACTCGTAAAAGGAGCTTCGGAAGGTGAAGGACTTGGAAATCAGTTTCTCTCCCATATTCGTGAGGTAGATGCCATTTTGGAAATGGTTCGATTCTTTGATGATCCAGATGTTACCCACGTACATGGAGACGTGGACCCTGTTCGTGATATGGAAATTATCAACATGGAGCTCATGCTTGCCGACCAGCAGTCGGTGAAGAGTCGTCGAGAGCGTCTCCAGAGTGAGCTTCGTGCCGGTAAGAAGGAGGCTGTTGCAGAAGACGCAATTTTGGCTCGTGTAGAGCAGGCACTCTCTAACGGTAAACTCGCCCGCACCGCAGAGCTCACCGATGACGAAGCTAAGATCATTAAGTCTCTTAATCTTCTTACCTTAAAGCCAATACTGTACTGCTTTAACGGAAAGGCAGGAGGGCACAACCTCGACGAGGTAAATGATGGACGTGCGCAGGCAGCATACGAATACGTGGAATCTCTTGGGGGACGCTACGTGCAGGTAGATGCGCGCACTGAACACGAGCTCAATGATGTGGCCGAAGAAGACAAGGGAATGTTCCGTTCTGAGCTTGGGGTGCAGGTAGATGGGCTCGAGGCGCTCATCCGCACTGCATACAAAACGCTTGGACTCATTACGTTCTTCACGACAGGTCCTAAAGAGACTCGTGCGTGGACCGTAAAGGAAGGAGCGCTCGCACCAGATGCTGGAGCGGCTATTCATAATGATTTCAAAGACAAATTTATCCGTGCTGAAGTTGTAGCATGTGATGCTCTGCTAACAGACGGTTCTTGGGCAGCGAGCCGTGATAAAGGTCATCTGCAAACAGAAGGAAAGACGTATGTAGTAAAGGATGGTGATGTGATGGTGTTCCTCCATAGCTAATTTTCTGAATTCTTTGTGTTCGGTTAATGAGCTCTTCACCAGGGAGTAAGTATGCTCAGGGTATTACTTACGTAACCTTGAACACTATGAAAAAATTCACTGTAGGTTTGTTTGCAGAGCGCAGTGCTGCGGAGGAAACTATTAATCGCCTCCATAATGAGCTCGACATTCCAAACGAGGATATTTCGTATATATATCGAAACTCTCAGGGGGACATAAAGGAAGTAGATGCGGATGATGTCAGTACCGACACTGCGGTCGAGGGCGCAGGTAAAGGCGCAATGATTGGCGGTACGATTGGTGCCATTGCCGGCCTTGCTACGGTTGCTGGCATAATTCCAGTGATTGGTCCTCTCTTTGCAGCAGGTCCTCTCGCAGCAGCACTCGGACTTACGGGAGCTATTGGTACGACGGCTGCCGGCGCTGCTACGGGAGCCGCAGCGGGAGGAATAATTGGTGCGCTCACGCATTTGGGAGTCGGAGAAGAAAAGGCTCAGCACTATAATGACCGCGTGCAGGCAGGAGATATTCTTGTGACTGCGTATTCCGAAGAGGATGCAACAGAAATATTTCGTTCGTGTGGTGCTATTGAGACTGATGTCTATGTGGCGTCCGTATAGATTCAACTAAAAGTTACTACGTAAGAAACCGCATGCTAGGCATGCGGTTTCTTTGCAATCAAATGCGTAATGGATGGGAAAGACGTCTCCTTAAATTGTGCCAAGTTTGGTCTTCATGCCTGTATAACTCGTAGTGATATACTTCGTGTATATGGAAATGTCATCATTCTTTGGTCCCCTCGAAATTCAGTTTCTTATTGGTTTAGGGGTGGCGCTCGTGCTCGGGTATGTCATTGGAGCAGAGCGTGAGAGTCGGGGTAAAGATGCCGGTATTAGTACGCACATCTTAGTGATAGCAGGAGCGATGTTATTTACACTCCTGTCGAGCTCAGTTGACCCTATGTCAGAGTCGCGTATTGCAGCGCAGATTGTCTCCGGTATTGGGTTTCTTGGCGCGGGACTTATCCTAAAGGAAGGTGCGAGTGTTAAGAATCTTACTACCGCATCGAGCATATGGTTTGCAGGAGCGCTCGGCATGTCTATCGGCTTTGGTTTTTACGGTATTGCCATCATGGCGGGTATTGCCTCTGCACTCATTCCTCGTATTCCGCACATCTCAAAGAGACTACCCGAAGGGTAGGTTGAGTTCGCTAAACTGTGGTATAATCCACAGATATGGAAACACCTGCTGTAGCCCCAAGCGCATCCAAGACATCACCTAAAGATTTTTTCTTGTGGCTTGGAGCGATCGTTGCTTTGTACGGAAGCATCACCTCCTTCATTGCACTTTTGTTCCAGTACATCAATTACGCTTTTCCCGACAAGCTAGCTTTTTACGGAGATCCGTATGGAGGCGCCGTTCGATTCTCTATGGCCGCACTTATTGTGATGGTGCCAACGCTCGTGGTTATTTTTCGTCTTATCCGTGCTTCGATTGAAAAGGAACCAGGAAAGGCACACATTTGGGTACGTCGATGGGCAATTGTACTGACGCTGTTCATCGCAACCATCACGATTCTTATTGACCTCATTACGCTCATCAACACCTTCCTTGGTGGAGAAATCACGACGCGTTTTGGTCTTAAGGTAGCCGTGGTGCTTCTGGTAGCACTCGGTGTTTTCCTCCACTTCCTTGCTGATCAAAAAGGGTACTGGATTCTCAATCCTAAGAAGGCGAATCTCGTTGGTATCGCCGTAGCAATTCTTACTCTCGTGTCCATTGTTTCCGGATTCTTCATCATTGGTACTCCAAGCCATGTACGCATGCTCAGGTACGACGAGCAAAAAGTTCAGAACCTTACGGAGATGCAGTATCAAATAGTAAATTACTGGCAATTGAAGCGCGCGTTACCTACAGATACCAGTAAGCTAAATGACTCTCTTACCAACTACAGTGTTCCGGTAGACCCACAAAGCGAGACTCCTTACGTGTACAAGGTAGAAAGCCCAGTATCCTTTACGCTCTGTGCCACCTTCAATAAGCCTACTCCCGATATGGCTGGCAAGGGTGAGTATGCTGCTCGTTCAGCATCCTATCCAGCTATGGGTGGTGGTGTAGACGAAAACTGGCAACATGGAGCAGGTAATGTGTGCTTTACCCGAACCATCGATCCTGAGCGTTATCCTGCCATTCCTTCCCCAGTAACCAAGGGTCTCTAAAGCAGGGACGTATGGCAAAAGAGAAATTCAATCACGTAGAAATAGAACGAGCCATACAACGCTCTTGGAATGAAGAAGCGTTATATGAGACAGATTTAGGGGATACCTCTAAAGATCCGTACTATCTTTTATTTGAATTTCCGTACCCGTCAGGTGACCTTCATATCGGTCACTGGTACGCTTTTGCGCTTACGGATATATACGCACGCATGCTTCGTATGCAAGGGAAGCAGGTGCTTTTTCCTATCGGATTTGATGCGTTTGGACTTCCTGCAGAAAACGCCGCAATTAAAAATGGTGTAGACCCAAGCGAGTGGACCTACGCAAACATGGAACGTATGCGTACTCAAATCCGCTCTATGGGCACATCCGTAGATTGGAGTAAGGAAGTGGTTACGTGCGACCCCACCTACTACAAATGGACACAGTGGCTCTTCTCAAAGCTGTACGAACACGGACTCGCAGAGCATCGGGAGGCAGCAGTAAAGTGGTGTCCTAAGGACCAAACAGTTTTGGCAAACGAACAGGTAACCGATGGGGTATGTGAGCGCTGTGGTACAGAGGTAGAGGAAAAAAATCTCACTCAGTGGTTTCTAAAAATTACGGAGTACGCTAAACGTCTCCTTACCGACCTCGACCCGCTTCCATGGCGTGAAGATATTAAAGACGCACAACGCGCCTGGATTGGAGAGAGTGAAGGTGCCAAGCTCACTTTCACGCTTGTTGGTCTTGAACAATCTGTTGAGGTATTCACGACACGGCCCGATACCGTTTTTGGAGCTACGTATGTAGTACTTGCTCCTGAACATCCGTTGGTCAAACGGGGTCTTGCCCAGCTCGCATACACGAACAGTAAAGAAGTAGAGCAGTACATAAAACAAACCTCTCAGAAGACAGAGCGTGAGCGTTCTGAGAATAAGCAAAAGACAGGAGTAAGGCTTGAAGGGGTAATGGCAATTAATCCAGCAACTAAAGCTGAGATACCGGTATATATTGCCGACTACGTGCTCGCAAGCTACGGCACGGGCGCGGTAATGGCCGTACCTGCTCACGACGAACGCGACTTTGAATTTGCACAAAAGATGCAGCTCCCCATTACGTACGTGATTGATCCGGTTACAGGCACAAAGCAAGAAAATCCAGAGGATAAAGGGAAGATTGTTGCCATTGTCGAAGACGAAGGAAAAATTCTTTCCATTCACTGGAAGCCTGAGCTAGGTGGACGCTTGTTTGTGGGTGGTACTGCTGAAAAAGATGAGGAGCCTTCGGTAACCGCGATGCGTGAGATTGCTGAAGAGACGGGCTACACCGATTTAGAACTTGTAGAGGCTGCAGACGAGATGGTGCACCACGAATATTTTGCACACTCAAAGAACAAGGCGTTTATTGCTCATACGACTCTTCTTCATTTCCGTTTACGTTCTAAAGCACAACAACCCACAGCACTTGAAGATAATGAGATTGGAAAGTTTGTGGTTGAGTGGATTTCTAAAGAGCAGGCCGCGAAAGAAATAACCGACCCGTTGCATCGGTATGCGTTTAATAAATTTGTGCTCAAGCAGTGCTATACGGGAGAAGGGCTTTTGCGAAACTCTGGAGAGTTTGATGGACGCGACAATCGCGAAGCTATGAAAGACATAGTGGCGTATGCAGGCGGGGAAATGGTAACCAACTACCGCATACGTGATTGGCTCGTATCACGTCAGCGCTACTGGGGTTGTCCGATTCCTGTCGTGTACGACCCGGAGGGCGGCGCCCATCTGGTTCCTGCTGAGCATTTGCCGTGGCTACTCCCCACGGATGTAGACTTTACACCAAACGGAAGCTCACCTCTCTCTACGTCTAAGGAGTTACAAGAGCGTGTCACTCGCATTTTTGGAGAGGGATGGACTCCTGAATACGACACACTCGATACTTTTGTGGACTCCTCATGGTATTTCCTGCGCTACCTTGACCCTAAAGACAGTCATGATTTTTCAGACCAGGCTCTTTTGAAGCGCTGGATGCCTGTTGATAGATATTCAGGAGGAAGTGAGCACACCACCATGCACTTGCTGTACGCTAGATTTTTCCACAAGGCACTCTACGACTTAGGCCTAGTTCCTACTCCGGAACCCTTCAACGAACGATTCAATCGCGGACTCATCATGGGACCTGACGGACAGAAGATGTCTAAGTCCAAGGGAAATGTGGTGAACCCAGACGAGTTTGTTCAGAAGTACGGAGCAGATGCAGTACGTATGTATTTAGCATTCATAGGCCCTTACAACGAACCGGGTAGTTATCCATGGAGTTTGGACGGAGTGCAGGCAATGAGAAAGTTCCTGGACCGTGTACATCTTCTGCATGAGAAGGTTACTGAGCTTCCTGTAACTCCTGAACTCGAAGGGAAAATAGGGAAGGCAGTGCGCAAGATTACCGAAGATACAGAGCGATTTAAGCTCAACACAGCTATATCTGCTCTTATGGTGCTTGTGCGCGAGCTTGAGTCTATGTCCGTGGTACCACGCTCAGCCTACAAATCACTCCTTATGGTGATAGCTCCCTACGCACCGCACCTCGCTGACCACCTATGGAGAGAACAGGGTGGACAGGGGAGCGTGCATCAGGCTCCGTGGCCCGAAGCTACTGAGTTAAAGGAGGTCGAAGTCACTATAGGGGTGCAGGTAAATGGCAAGAAACGTGGTGAAATTACCCTGTCACCGGAGGCTACAGAAGATGAAGCCCTCATGCTGGCACGTAGCATTAGCGCCGTAGAATCGGCGCTGGGTGGAGAGCCGCCAGGGCGAGTTGTGTACGTTCCAGGCCGTATTTTGAACCTGGTAGCAGCACGTATTTCAGGGGATGTGTAAAGGGAGGGTTTGACTCATTTCAAGGTATCTGGTATAAGAATACAACAAACATATGGCAAAAACCGTGGCGAAATCAACAAAAAAAGGTGTCTCCAAGAAAGCTGTAACGCTTTCGTTCGACTCCAACATTCTCGTAAAAAAACTTCTTGCTGAAGTACCCGAGCGTGCACGCGAGGTGCTGTCACTCCGATTTGGTCTAGGTACTTCCAGTGAGCGCCAGACCCTCGAGGCTATTGGTGAACGATGGGGTATCACTCGAGAACGCGTTCGCCAGATCGAAGCATCTGGAATTGAAACGGTTCGCGCGAGCAGCGCCTTTAAGACTTCTAGCGCCGCATTCTCGGAGCTCGCTACCCACATTGAATCACTCGGTGGTGTGGTACCTGAGGATGTTCTTCTCTCTGGTCTTGCGAATGATGAAAAGACTCGTAACCGGTTCCGTTTCCTTTTGGTAGTTGGAAGTGAATTCTTCCGTGAGCGCGAGACCGATGAGTTTTATGCTCGTTGGCATGTAGACCAGAAGACTGCTGAGCTCGTCCATGGCGCTCTTACTCGTCTGTACGGAACACTTGATGACGCTGAAGTCCTCTCTGAGGGAGATATCATCAATCGTTTCCTCGACGAACTTAAAGGTGTGAATGCCGCGTACCAGAACGAAGAGATTTTGAAGCGTTGGCTATCTATTTCAAAAACAATTTCTAAGAACCCACTTGCTGAATGGGGCCGTATCGATACCCCAGCTATTCGCACCAAAGGTATTCGCGATTACGCATACCTCGTGATTAAGCAGAAGGGAGAGCCAATGCACTTTGGCGAAGTGGCCAAGTCCATCGTGACCCTTTTTGGAAAGAAAGCGCATGTAGCCACAACACACAACGAGCTCATCAAAGATTCCCGTTTTGTGCTCGTAGGACGAGGTCTCTATGCGCTTGCTGAGTGGGGCTTCCAGCCTGGAGTAGTGCGTGACGTTATTCGTCAGGCACTCGCTAAAAAGCCTCTTTCGCGCGATGAGGTCATTGCTGCAGTAAAGGAGGTGCGCTACGTAAAGGACAATACTATCCTTGTGAATCTTGGCGACACACGCTATTTCAAGCGCCAGAAGGACGGTACCTACGTAGCAGTCTAAAAGGACCGATTTGTTTCTCTACACAGTACCGTGCGAGCCTTAGGGCTCGCACGGTACTTTCGTTGGTATACTTATCTTCATGTCTGCTGGTCACGGTTCTCCACTTCCTGGGCTTGATGCCATTGAGGACTTTATTGGGAAGTCCTGGGATCAGGGCGGTACCGCTATTACGGCACGCGCGCTGATTATCTCGTTTGTCGTAGCTATTGTTGCCTTCTTTATTACGAGCCCAGCTCAAAGTCTGCGAAACTTTGAGCTCCTCCTGTTTGTGGCACCCGTATGGTTGCCTCTCGTACTTTTTCGTTACGCGTGGGCCAGGTGGGTACAGACTCGTCGCATGGCGTTTCAAGCAAGGCAAAAACATATATTGCTTGAAATAAAAATGCCTCGGGATACCAGAAAGTCTCCACTTTCCATGGAGGGTATTTTTGCGAACCTTCACCATGCTCCCGGCGAGTCTAACTGGTTTAAGTTGTATTGGAACGGTAGCGTTAGACCTTCATGGTCGTTTGAAATTGTGTCACTCGGCGGCAGACTTCATTTCTACATCTGGACTCGCGAGGTGTACCGGAGACTTATTGAGTCTTCTTTCTATGCGCAGTACCCCGGTATCGAAATAGTGGAAGCCGTAGACTACAGCCTCCTCACAGACCCTGGACACGCACCTTGGTCTGGATTTGCGTGTGAATTCAAACTTGGCAAGGAAGACGTGTATCCAATCAAAACATATGTTGATTTTGGACTGGATAAGCAACCAATGCCTAAACCGGAAGAACAGACGGATCCGTTGGCACAGGTACTAGAGACCATGGGTTCCATAGGACCCAATGAACAAATGTGGATTCAGCTTATTATTCGCGTAAGTAAAGGCGAGAAATACGAAGGAAAGAGAAACGCCGCCGGGAAGCCGTTCACGTGGAAGGATGAGGCTAAGGCCGAGATTGAAAAAATCCGTGCTGGCGCGGTCCGTAAGGTTAAGAAGATTGATAAGGCTACGGGCGCTTCATATGAGGAAGATGGTTTCCCTAACCCAACAAAGGGCGAGCAGGAGGCAATTAATGCAATTGAAAGGAACGTAGGAAAGCTTCCATACGATGTGGGTATGCGAGGTCTGTATATGGCTAAGGAGGGTTCATTCCATGGAGTAATGCCTGGAGCTCTGGGTATGATTTGGAAACCGTTTAATTCGGAGGGGCTGAATGATATTAGATGGACACGATGGAACGTGGGCTTTAATGACTACCCTTGGGAAGATCCACATGGTCACCACCATGACCATGTAATTCATGCTGCCACTGATTTCTATCGAAGACGTGCGTTCTTTCACCCGCCCTATATTGGCAATTGGATGGTGTTGAGTACTGAGGAATTAGCAACTATTTTTCACATACCAAGTGGGGGCATCACTACACCAAGTTTGCCTCGAATTCAGTCGGCGACGGCAGAAGCACCATTCAATCTTCCCACATAAGCTGACTGGAAATAGACTGATCTACTTTGTTGCATTCCTCGAGGAGAGCGGACCGTATGCTAGATACGCCTCGCTTCACCTCTCGAATGCGCCTCGTATCTCAACCTATTTCCGAGCCAGCTCTATCAGAGGCGGGTAGTAATATGGTATATCGATAGATATGGAGAATCTGAAAGGAAAGAAAGTATTTGTAGGACTCTCCGGAGGAGTGGACTCAGCAGTTACTGCAGTCCTTCTTAAACAACAAGGCGCCCACGTGGTGGGAGTATTCATACGTGGCTGGTACCCGCCGGGCATGCCCTGTACCTGGAGCGAAGACCGCAGAGATGCTATGCGTGCCGCAGCAAGGCTCGGCATTCCATTTCATACACTCGATGCCTCTAAGGAATACAAAGAGGGAGTTATAGACTATTTGCTTTCTGAATACGCCGCCGGCCGCACGCCGAACCCGGATATTATGTGTAACCGAGAGGTGAAGTTCGGAGCGTTCTATGAGTTTGCTATAGCGCACGGTGCAGATTTCATTGCGACTGGTCATTACGTTCAAAACACTGAGGGACGCATTTTGCGTGGAGTAGATTCTGCGAAGGACCAGAGTTATTTTTTATGGGCTGTACCTCGGGAAGCCCTTACGCGTACCCTTTTCCCGGTTGGTGGACTTCAAAAAAGCGCTACTCGCGCGCTCGCTAGTCAATTAAAGGTTCCCCAAGCTACAAAAAAGGACAGTCAGGGTATTTGTTTCTTAGGAAGCATTTCAGTAGATGACTTTCTCCGTTCTGAAATTGGAAGTGAATCCGGAAAAGCTGTAGACGAAAAGAGAAACGAGATTGGCACCCATACAGGAGCTGTGCTCGCTACACTCGGTGAGCGTGTCTCGCTTGAGAATGCGCTTCCGGGCCCCTGGTATGTGATTACAAAAAATATGAAGGAAAATATATTAGTGGTAAGTCATGCGCCTTCTACTGGCGCGTCGTCGGCGGCAATAGCGCTCACTCAAACAAATTGGCTCACGAGAGAGTATTTCGGTAGTCAGGTAGAGGCGCAGTACCGTTATCATGGGCCAATAATAAAGGGTGTTCTTTCAAAAGAGGGGAGCGGCTTTGTTCCTGAAAGCGTTCTTCCAGAGCCTGTAGCTCCTGGTCAATCTCTTGTTTGCTACCGTGGGGAGGAATTGCTTGGAGGTGGTATTATCGTATAAGTGATACCGGAAATAATTAAAGCTGATGGAACCGTAGAGCCGTTTGATGGCTCTAAACTTGAAATGTCGCTTATGCGCTCAGGTGCTACTGAACGCACCGCCGAGCGTATCCGTCTTACCATTCAGTCTTCGATGGGCGCTTCTGCTCAGTCAAACGATATTTACCGAAGAGCATTTCAGATGCTTCGCCATGAGAGCAGGCCCTCCGCAGCCAGGTATAGTCTGCGTCGTGCACTTTTTGAGTTTGGTCCCTCAGGCCATCCTTTCGAAGATTTCGTGGCGGAACTTTTCCGTGCTGAAGGGTGGAAAGTGGAGGACCGCAAGATGATACCTGGTAAGTGCGTCATGCATGAGGTGGATGTGTACGCTACGCGCGGCAACGAAAGTCTTGCTGCTGAACTTAAATACCACAACGACCCGGGATACAAAACAGATGTGAAAGTATCGCTCTACGTAAAGGCGCGGTTTGACGATATTTGGCAGTGCGAACCATCTGAAGGAAATACGTGCCCAATTGAACGAGGATTCTTGATTACCAATACCAAGTTTACGCGCGATGCTATCCAATACGCCAACTGCGCAGGATTGGGACTTTTAGGATGGACGTATCCGCACGAAGGCAATTTATATGACCGCATTGTGTCTGTAGGTCTCTACCCGGTGACCGCCCTCACCCTACTTAAGAAAGCCGAGAAGCGACTACTTATAGACCAGGGCATTGTTACTTGTGCGCAGGTACGGGCTCATCGAGATGCACTACGTGAACTTGGTATTCCTCCAGAGCGACTAGGTGCAATTCTCGCAGAAGCTGGAACACTTTGTGCTCCTGCAAGCAAAGACTAGTATGGCTGAATTCAAGAAATATAATCCAAACCGGAGTGTCGACTGGAACTATGGGGGAGCTAAGTGGCGACTCTCTCGCTCCAAGATTGAATTGTTTGTAGAGTGTCCTCGCTGTTTTTACCTAGATAACAAGCTCGGTACTGCACGTCCGCGTGGACCGGAATTCAATCTCAACAAGGCAGTGGATGCACTTTTCAAGAAGGAGTTTGACGTGCACCGCAAGCAGGCGTCCGCCCACCCGCTCATGACAACCTACGGGATAGATGCTGTGCCCTTTGCACACGCAAAAATGGATACCTGGCGTGAAAACTTTGAAGGCATTGAGTATTTCCACGAACCGACAGGATTTACTATTTCTGGAGCAGTAGACGATATCTGGGTAAACAAAGAAGGAGAGCTTACGGTCGTAGACTACAAATCAACGTCAAAGCCAGGAAGTATTACGAAGCTGGGGGATTCTTCGTGGGATGCTCAGTACCAGCGACAGATGGGTGTGTATCAGTGGCTACTTCGAAACAATGGGTTCACGGTAGCCACGCTTGGCTACTTGGTATATGCAAACGCGTCAGCGGATAAAGCTGCGTTTGACGGTAAGCTTGAGTTTGAGGTTACCGTCGTTCCATGCGAAGGGGAGTCTGAATGGATTGATGCTGTGCTCCCGCGTATTAAGCAAACCCTTGATAGTAACGAAATTCCGGCACCTGGCTCTGGCTGCGATTTTTGTCCTTATCGCGAAGCTGCAGGCAAGAAATTACTCGCACTTCACAGGGCAAATAAGAAATAGATATATGAAAGCGACCAATTTCGCTGAGCGCGTCAGAGACGCTGTGCGACAAATTCCAAAAGGAGAAACAAGAACCTATGGACAAGTAGCTGCTGCAATAGGTCACGCAGGCGCTGCGAGAGCGGTAGGTACTATTATGAGAGACAACTATGACCCCACCGTGCCGTGTCACCGGGTAATTCGCTCGGACGGAAAAATTGGTGAATACAACCGGGGTGGTCCAGAGAAAAAGCGCGCACTGCTACGAAGTGAAGGTGTGTCTGTATAGCTATGGAGGTTGCGATGGAATCATCGTGGAAGGAGGCACTTGGTGACGAGTTCGAAAAGCCTTATTTCAAAGAGCTTACTGATTTTGTAAAACAGGAGTATTTGGATGGAGCAGTGTACCCGCATCCAAAAAACATATTTAATGCTTTCGAACTCACTCCTTTTGAAAAAGTGACGGTCGTGATACTGGGACAGGACCCCTACCATGGCGCACATCAGGCTCACGGACTTTCTTTCTCCGTCACGGAGGGTGTGCGCAATCCACCCTCTCTCCAAAATATTTTTAAAGAGATTGAGAGCGACTTAGGGTACAAGCCAAGCAGCAAGAATGGAGACCTTTCTCGTTGGGCTACACAAGGAGTTCTGCTTCTAAACGCAACACTCACGGTGCGTGCTCAAACTCCAGGCTCGCACCAAGGAAAGGGTTGGGAGCAATTTACGGACGCAGTGATTAAGGCTCTTTCTGATAAGCGCGAGCATCTCGTTTTTATTTTGTGGGGAAATTATGCAAAGGCAAAAGGAGCTCATATAGACCGGACTCGGCATCTGGTGATTGAATCTCCGCACCCTTCACCATTTTCGGCTTACAATGGATTTTTTGGAAGTAGGCCATTTAGTAAGGCAAACGACTACTTCATAAAGCACAACGAATCACTAATTGATTGGCAGTAGGTTCGATCCCTTATCTCCCAGCAATAAAACAGAAAACCCACCGAAGCGGGAATTCCGCTAGTGGGTATGAACGTCACTTCCCGAGAATCAATTCACCCTTCCGCGTCTGAGGGTCGTAGTGGACCACCGCCACCTCTTTCGGATGTTCGTGGGAGTCTCCGTGGCCCATCGGAACATGATTCCAGTAGGCAGCGTTTCCTTTGATAACAAATTCCTTATTGGGGTTCTCAGCGGCAGGCTTCTGAATGCCGCTCACGTAGAAGTGGTACATTCGCTGACCTTCGGGCATCTGTACCGCGAGTTCGATTCTCGACTCATCCCCGAAGCTCACGGCAGCAAATGCGAGCTTGAGACGATCCGGACCTATTTCGACAAGAATTCTCTTTTGCACCGCTTCTCTCCTTTTCTCTAGAATTGGTGTTTTGCGCCTGGACAGAACGTTAACACAGTTGCATAAAGGTTCCAACATCGTCCCAGACTGCCAGCGACGAATTACGTATTCCTCGTGTTTTTTCCTGGACTCGTTCGCCCCTGCACGAGGAGACTTCTCCATGCGAAGTCGTTCGTTCTGATAGACATGAGCCCATGTTTGCTACACTTGTTCTATGAAATTTATATCTGCTATGGAGGCGCACAAATACGAAAATGGGCCTACCTGTGTAGCGTTTGAGTATGAGACCGGAAATCCAGATATCAATATTGCACGAGTTGAAATATCAGGGAGGTATCCAGAAACAGGATATGCAGCGAATACTGCAGTTACAGAACTGGTGTATGTAGAGAGCGGAACAGGAATGGTCACAGTAGAGGATAAACATACGACCCTTAACAAAGGGGATGTGGTTTTAATTGAGAAGGGGGAGCAGGTCTATTGGGAGGGAACCCTCACTCTCATAATTGCTTGTACCCCTGCCTGGTATCCTGAGCAATATGAAAACACTTAAATTTGCACCAGACCTAGTTGCTAAAATACTCGCCGGAGAAAAAACATCAACATGGAGACTCTTTGATGACAAAGATTTGCATGAAGGTGACACACTCATGTTCGTCAATAAAGAAACTTTTGAGGAGTTCGGTACTGCGACCATAACCTCACTTCACACGAGAACGTTAGGCACACTTACTGACACAGATTGGGAAGGGCACGAACGTTTTCAGAGTGAAGAAGAAATGTACAAAACCTATCGCATGTATTATGGAGAAAAGGTGACTCAAGATACGGAAGTAAAAATTCTTTCTTTTAAATTTATTCAAAAACCAGGATAACGAACCCTATCTCGAGCAAACTAGGTTATGAGAATTTATATGATATTCTCTGCCCAGAAAGGAGGGAACTCTAATGAACCCTGATCTTTGGATACTGGATCATGTATTTGAACCACTGGCTCGCACTATGCACAAAGCTACCGGTATTAATAACTACACCGCCTCCAAGTGGCTCTTCATGTTGTCGACAGGGCTGTTTGTGGTGATGGGGTTCATTGGTTACAACCAATACGTAGCCGGTGCAGCCATTCTATGGCTTGAAACATACTACGCATGGCCTGCCATGAGTATGAGTATGCGCCTTGAGCGAGAATGGACCGGTACCGCCCTGCCGCCAAACCTGCGCACACCCAAACCCGGTAGCCGCGAAAATCGGATTGTAGAAGCGCGAATAGGCCTTCTGGCACTTCCCTTGATCTACTTGTTTGTACTCTGGCTGTTTCGCGGGGAAATCAAATCACATGCCAGTACTATCCATTTAATGAGCTTTTCGTTTGCTCTCACGTGCTTTGGTGGATGGCTTATGTTACTTGCGAGCTTCTACTTTCTGGCATGTACACCACCTCCGCCGAAACGCGAAGTACAGAAAATTGGACCTCGAGGCACGGCAGTCCCTGTCACTTCGTAGTTCGAGGGTCCCCGCTTGCCGGGGACCCTTCTACTTTGTCACCACCCTTCTCATGTCATGGGTTGCTCTGTAATAAATATCACCCCTCATTGCAAGGCGGACTAGTTCAGATACCAACACCGCATTCACAAGAAGTTAATATATCTTAATTCTGTAGGTGAACGTAGCAATATATTGCTACACTTTACACACATGCAATCGCGACGCGGATTTACTCTCATAGAGCTACTCGTGGTTATTTCCATCATAGGGTTACTATCGAGTGTGGTACTTTCGAGTTTGAATACAGCACGAATGAAAGCGAGAGATGCAAAGCGAGCAACCGAAACGCACTCCATATTGCTAGCGTTAAACTTGTTCTACGATAAATACGGATGCTTGCCTCTTACGGTTGGGTCTACATGTCCTGGAGCTGGTTCCTACAGCGAAGGTAATAGTGGCGGTTGGGACTACAGCTCTCAAGGAGGCTTTATGACTTTCTTACAGTCGGCAGGGTTCGTTCCAAGTACTCCCGTTGATCCCACGAATACTATGACTGGAGACGGAGCTCCTTCTGGGTCCTATTCATTCAGATACTATTGCTATTCGTACGGTCCGCACTTGGGATACTGGAGAGAGTCTGATGGAAGATATGTGTACGTTCTCGGAGGAAGTACAGGATGGGGTGATAGTAGCTACACCTGTAAATAGGTAGCCCCTAAACATTCACATTGAGGGAAGTTACCTACCACACCATCTCACGGTCATGAGGTGCTCGATAAAGCACATCAGATTTCGTGATATTGAACGCTTTGTAGAATTCGTCGTAGTTTGATACTGGACCATTTATACGATAGACACCTGGTGAGTGCGGATCTGTAAGTGCATGAGTCTTTTCAAACTCGGGACGCACGTTCTCGCGCTCAAATACAGCAAAGGAGATAAAGAAGCGCTGCTCCGGAGTAAGTCCGTCAATGTCCGTGCGTCCCGTGCGCGCGAGCGCGAGCTGGTACGCGTCGTAGGCAATAGAGAGACCGCCTAGGTCTGCAATGTTTTCTCCGAGCGTAAGTTTGCCGTTTACATGCACGCCGTCTGCCACGGTGTAGGTGTCGAACTGTCTTTCAACTTTGCGGGCCTTGGCTTCAAAACGCTTTCGGTCTTCCGTAGTCCACCAACTCTTGAGATTACCCTTGTGGTCCATTTTGGAACCCTGGTCATCAAAGCCGTGTGTTATTTCGTGACCAATAACTGCACCAATGCAGCCGTAGTTCACCGCATCGTCTGCAGTCAAACTAAAGAATGGCGGCTGAAGGATAGCGGCAGGGAAGGCGATGTCGTTTAGAGAAGGAGAAAAGTACGCGTTCACGGTTTGTGGATACATAAACCACTCGCTTCGATCTATAGGACCTCGCAATTTTTTCATTGCACGTAGGTGCTCGAACTCGTTGGTGCGAATAATATTTCCTACATAATCAGTCGGGGAAATTTCAAGACCGTTGAAGTTCTTCCACTTGTCGGGATATCCAATTTTTCGATTAAGGGCATGAAGTTTTACAAGTGCCTTCTTCTTGGTTGCGGGAGTCATCCAGTCGAGCGATTTGAGTCTTGCTTCATACGCGGTAAACAAATCGTCTACCAGTAGATTCATGCGCTTCTTTGCCTCCGCGGTGAAGTGCTTCTTTACGTAGATGCGTCCAAGAAGCTCGCCCACGTGACCATTTACCACACCCAACACGCGGCGCCATAGAGGCTTCATGACTTTGGTTCCAGACAGTACCGTGCCGTAGAAGGTAAAGCTGTGCTTCACAAGTTTGTCTGAGAGCACACCTGAAAAATCATTCACGACGTGGAAATCCAAATATACTTTCCAGTCTTCAAGTGAGACCGTAGGAAGCAGGTCGTTTACAGCCTTCAAAAAGTCAGGCTGCATCACAATCACCTCCTGTATTTCCTTCGCAGACGAAAGTTTTAAGTAACGTTCCCAGTCAATATTCTTGGTTTCTCGGGCAAGCGTCTTAAGCGTCTTCTTATGATAGGTCTTCTCGGTGTCGCGCGAGTCTTCCTTCTTCATCATCGCCTTTGCGAGCATAGTCTCTACCCGAAGGATGGTTTCGGTGCGCTCCTTGGCCTCCTTTGAAACGCTTCCCATAATGCGAAACAGCCCCTCAACGTGCGTACGATATGCAGTTCGAACACGAACAGACTCCTCATCTTCCTTGAGATAGTAGTCGCGGTCAGGCATGCCGATACCGTCTTGGTAGAAATGGAGAAGATAGCGTTCGCTATTCTTTGCATCTTGATCAATGCCAGCACCCCAGAGGACTCCCACGCCAATACGGTGCAGAGCAGCTACTTCAGTAAGCAAATCCTTTACTGAACCAATCTTTTCAATTTTTGTGCGGAGTTCTTTAAGCGGAAGAAGACCAAGCTCGTTCCTGCGCTTCATGTCCATGCCTGAGCGATAGAAGTCGCGAATTATTTTCTCTGGTGAGCCCGATGGCAAGTTACGGGTAGCGTCGAGCTCGTGCAAAATAGCCTGAAGCTTTTTCTCACTATCGTAACGAAGTATAAGGAAACTACCCCAGCGAGACTCGTTTGCCGGAATAGGATTCTTTTCCATCCAGCGCTTATTTACATGATGAAAGAAATCATCTTGTGGCCTGATAGTTGGTTCGATTTCACGCACGTCAAAGCCCCAGTTTTTAGCCTTCATATATAACGAGTATAATGGTATTTTTACCAACATGACAGTCTCACAAGTACGAGCCCGCTATCTAGCCTTCTTTGAGAAGCGCGGACACACCATTATTCCGTCGGCGCCTATCGTGCCGGGCAACGATCCGACCACGCTATTCACTAGTAGTGGTATGCAGCCCCTTATTCCGTATCTTCTGGGACAGGAGCACCCGGAGGGCACCCGCCTTGTTAACTCACAGATGAGTTTCCGTGCAGGAGATATCGAAGAGGTGGGAGATAATCGCCACACCACCTTTTTTGAGATGCTCGGTAACTGGTCTCTCGGAGACTATTTCAAGCAAGAGCAATTGCCGTGGGTATTTGAATTCCTTACGAATCCAGAAGAAGGGCTCGGTCTTAATCCCGAGAAGATTTTTGTAACGGTGTTTGCTGGAGACGAATCGGTAGGAATGACCGAAGACACCGAGGCAGTAGATATATGGAAGAAGCTTTTCCGTGAAAAAGGCATTGAAGCCGAATTCTCAAATATTGGTTCAGAAGAGGATGGGTATACCAAGGGAATGAATCCAAACGAACGGATCTTCGCATACGACTCCAAGAAGAACTGGTGGAGTAGGGCCGGAGTCCCGTCCAAGATGCCTGCAGGAGAGCCTGGGGGGCCCGATTCCGAGCTGTTTTATGACTTTGGCCTTCCACACGACACAAAGTGGGGTGCGCTTTGCCACCCAAACTGTGACTGTGGGCGGTTCGTAGAAATAGGGAACTCCGTATTCATGCAATTCCTTAAACAAGAGGATGGAAGCTTTGCAAACCTTCCCAAGCAAAATGTGGACTTTGGCGGGGGTCTTGAGCGTCTCGGTATTGCTTCTATTGATACTGCGGACGTGTTCTTGCTCGACGTGTTCGATGCAGCGCGCACGGTGCTTGAAGAGCGTTCTGGTAAAAAGTATGGCGCCGACGAAACTACCACCCGCGCTTTCCGTATTGTGCTAGACCACATGCGCGCAGCGTCGTTCATGCTCGCAGAGGGTATTACTCCTTCAAATACTGAAGCTGGCTACGTACTTCGCCGCCTCATTCGCCGCGCTATTCGTGAGGCAGATAGACTCGGCGTAAAAGAAGCGATACTTCCGGAAGTGTCTAAGGGCTACGCACAAGCGTACGCAAGCCACTATCCGCACGTAAAAGCTGCAGAGGGCCGTATTGGTGAGGAGCTCGCAAAAGAAGAAGAGAAGTTTCGAAAGACTCTCGAGCAAGGTCTTAAGGAATTTGAGAAATTGGTAGCTAAGCGAGAGGTGAGTGCGGAAGACGCGTTTGTGCTCTTTACCACGTATGGATTCCCTATAGAGCTCACGCAGGAGCTGGCACAGGAGCGCGGTATTACCCTCGATATGGATGCAGTAGGCATAAAGATGAAGGAGCATCAGGAAACCTCGCGTGCAGGAGGGGCACAACGATTCGCGGGAGGTCTCGCAGACCACGCAGAGGCAACCGTGCGCTACCACACCACGCACCACATTCTCCTTCGAGCACTCCAAATGGTGCTTGGGCGAGAAGTTAAGCAACGGGGAAGTAACATCACCAGCGAGCGTCTCCGCATCGACTTTGCGTCACCAGGCAAGATGACCGACGAGCAAAAAGCAGAGGTAGAGCGCATCGTAAACGAAACCGTCGCGCAAAATCTTCCTGTAACCCGCACCGTCATGCCACGAGAGGAGGCGGAGAAGCTCGGAGCTGAAATGGAGTTTGGCGTGAAGTACCCAGATATGGTGACGGTGTACTCGGTAGGTCCCGCACACGCTACGGAAGCTGCCCCAGATATTGAGCATGCTTTCTCTCTTGAGTTTTGTGGAGGACCTCATGTATCCAACACCAGCGAAATTGCTGCGGGTGGTACGTTTAGAATTCAAAAGGAAGAAGCGGTTGCAAGCGGTATTCGCCGTATCAAAGCAGTCATTGGGTAGGCGTGTCTTCGTGTTTCAAACAATACTCCGCAGTACTTTGTACTGCGGAGTATTGTGTAATTGGTTGTATACTACGAAGTATCTATGGGTCTCTTTAGTAAGAAAGCAGAATCAGTTGTTCTTTTTGATATCGGTTCCTCCTCAGTTGGGGGCGCGTACCTGCGGATAGTTGAAGGCCAAGCACCTCAACTGTGCTACACCGCGCGAGTACCTCTTGAACTTCGAGAAGGTGAATCGGTTACTGAGACCATGATTCGGGGTCTGCATGAACTTTGTGACCTCATGATTCGTGAGGGAGCTGCAGCACTTCACCGAGAGGCTGGGCACGCACACATCGATCTGGTGCTCGCTTCGGTCTCGGGGCCTTGGCAAGAGACGGAGGTTCGCATCGTTTCCCTACAGGAGAAACGGCCATTTTTGTTTACTCGAGCACTCATGGAAAAGGCGGTCCGAGCAAAAGAACCTTCTGCAGGACGCATGATTTCTGATACGTCTGTTATATCCACCACCCTTAATGGTTACGAAACCGAGCATCCTTGGGGAAAGCGCGCGCTCCGCGCAGATTTAACCGTACTCACCTCCACGATAGACAAGTTTGCTGCTAAGGAAATTACCAAGGCCATACGTAAAGCATTTCACTCCCATAAGCTTGAACTCACAGCTTTTGCACCGGTTGCATATGCCGTAGTGTCAGATATGTATCCGCTCCAAAAAGATTTCGTCGTGCTCGATGTGTCAGGAACTGCCACGGACGCAATGCTGGTAAAGAAGGGAGTCATTGCGGGTGTTCGGTCTCTTCCACAGGGTATTCACGACCTTCTGGTAGCTAGCCGTGGCGCCGCCCGAACCATTTCTGGCAGTGGAGCAATCGACAGTACCCGCAACGCAACGTTTGCGTCTCGCGTAGCTGAAGTAGAGGCAGTATGGCTCTCGGGTCTTAAAAAAATGCTTGCAGATTTTGCAGCTGAGCATCCACTCCCGCGTGCGGTATTTCTTCTTGCTGACGAGAATGCTCGCGACTTTCTCAAACGACTCATAGACGAGAGTACGCTTCGTACGCTCTGGCTGTCAGACGAACCACTTTCTATTATTCCTCTTTCGCCCGAGCACACCGCTTCACTGGTGAAAGCACGCGGACTCGCGGACGGTGACATATTCCTCTCCATGCTTGCGCTGTTCTATCACGAGCGACTCGCCAAGCGTTAATGCGCCTATCCACTTGCCCGGTAGCCCTCTGCTTTGCGACTGGTATACTGAGTACATACCCGTAAGTAGGGAGCTTGTAATTCTATGGAGAGAAATTTGAACGATATTATTCCCCCTTCCCGTCGCCGCGCACTCCTAGGTGAGGAAACTGAGCCGTACGTAGCAAAGCCTGTTCCTCCCAAGGATTACGGCCGGGCCCCTTCACCAAAAAAGCAGCGCTCCGGTGGCCGTTTTCCTATGGGAACAGCAATTATCGCGCTCGTCGTGGTTCTGGCTTCAGCTTCAGCCCTCTACTTCTTCTCCAAAGCACGTGTCACCATCTTTCCTGTAGAGCGAAAGGTGACTATGAACGGCGACCTTCTAGCCACCGCCGGAGGAGGGACACTCCCTTTTGCCGTTATTTCCGTAGAAAAAGTGGCAAGTAAGGATGTTAAATCTGAAGGAACGGAAGATGTTCAACAAGCAGCCCAAGGCTCCATCACCATCAGTAATACTCAGGCTGTCTCCCAGCAACTCATTAAAAATACCCGCTTTGAGTCTGCAGACGGTCACATATTCCGTATCCATGACTCCATAACGGTGCCTGCCGGCCGCGAGGGAGCTCCCGGCACCCTTGTAGTAACGGTGTATGCAGACGCTACCGGTGACGGATACAACATTCCGGCCACTTCCTTCAAGCTTCCCGGCCTGAAGGGAAGTAAGGCTTATGATCAGGTGACTGCCAAGTCGACCGAATCTATGACCGGCGGCTTCGCGGGCCCACGACCATCCGTACCTCAAGCCACTAAGGACAAGGAGTACGAGTCACTCAAGGCACAGCTCACCACAGACATAAACGCTGCAGTTCTTGCAAAGATTCCTGAGGGATATGTATTGCTTCCAGGTGCCACCTTCCTAAGCTACGTGCCTCAGCCAGACGCGCCTGCAACGGGTGGCGCCCTGACACTCTCGCAGAAGGTCATGGCAACGGCTGTCGTCTTCCCTAGAGACGCTCTAGCCGCTTCGGTAGCCTACGCAAACGATGGCTCCTACAACGGCCAATCGGTGACCTTGAAGGAGGAAAACGGCCTCACATTGACCTCAGCAAATGGCGCAGCGCCTAGTCCTGCAGACCAGGAGTATGCCTTTAAGCTCGAAGGTACGGCTTCAATCCTCTGGAATGTAGATGGTCCAAAGATTGCAGGAGCAGTAGCGGGCAAGAACCGACAGGCTGCAGAGACAGCTCTTACCGGCTTCCCAGAGATCGACCACGCCACTATTTTGATCCGTCCATTCTGGTCTTCTGCCTTCCCTCAGGACCCGTCTAAGATAGAAGTGGTCGTTTCAGGGCCAACTAAAGCCAATTAGTCCACTCTATAAGGTTGACGCTCTTTGCGGACCCTGTTAGGATAGAAAAGCTTCACATGGAGGAAAGTAAAGAAGGGGATCCAGCAACCGGCACCGTAGAAGAGGTGCTTCCTAACTCGTTATTTCGGGTTCGTATGCCGGATGGTAATCTTCTTCTTGCGTACCTCGCGGGCAAGATGCGGTTGCATCGCATTCGCGTATTGGTAGGCGACCACGTAGAACTGGTCATCGACCCATATGGCGGACGTGCCCGAATTGTGAGGCGTCTATCTTAAACAATTTTCATGAAAGTACGCGCATCAATCAAGGTTCAGGAGCCGGGGGACATTATCGTCCGTCGCCGTGGTCGCCTGTACCGGATTAACAAGCGTAATCCGCGCCGCAAGGCACGTCAGGGCTAGTAGCTTTTAGGTACGGTTCTCAATTATTCCTCGTAAACAACGAATGTCATGCGTATCGCCGGTGTAACTCTTTCTGATGACAAGCAGCTCGCTTACGCGCTGCCGCTTATCTTTGGCATCGGTCCTACTCGTGCCAAGAAGATTCTTGACGAGGCAGGTATTGCTCACAACGCAAAGGGAAAGGACCTCTCTCCAGAGGACGAGCAGAAGATTCGCCTTCTCGCAGAGGCTTTCACTATCGAGGGTGAGCTCAAGCGCGAAATCGGCAACAACATCAAGCGCCTTAAGGATATCCGCTCATACCGCGGTATTCGTCATGAACGCCGTCTGCCCGTAAAGGCACAGCGCACGAAGACGAACTCTCGTACCGTGCGTGGCAACACCCGTAAGACTATGGGTTCTGGTCGCCGTACGCTCGAAAAGACATAGTTTTTAGCTGCAACTACATAACATTCCTATGGGTAAGAAACGAATCATCAAGAAGTCAGGACGCGGTCTCGATCAGGGACGCAAAGAGCGTGCCCTTTCAAAGATCGCAAAGAAGCGCATTGAGCGCGGTATCTTCCACGTTGAAGCTACCTTCAACAACACCAAGGCGGTTGTTACCGACGAAAAGGGTAACGTGGTTATGTCGTCTTCAGCAGGAGCTCTTGGTTTCTCTGGCGCTCGCAAGTCTACTCCCTACGCTGCAGCTAAAGTAGGTGAGCTTCTTGGTGAGAAGGCTATGGCAGTTGGTCTTAAGGAGGCTACCGTGGTTATTCGCGGAATCGGCGCTGGTCGCGAGTCAGCTCTCCGTGCATTTGCCGGAAAGGGAATCACCATCCGCGCTATCAAGGACGCAACTCCTGTGCCTCACAACGGCCCGCGTCCTCCTAAGCCTCGTCGCGTTTAACCATTCTTCTTATTACGTATGATCATCGGCCCTAAGTACAAGATCGCGAAGCGCCTCGGCGCATCCGTCTTCCCAAAGACCCAGACTGCTAAGTTTGCGCTTGCGCAGGAGCGCTCAGCACGCACCAAGAAGACTGGGCGTCGCAACCAGCAGACTGAATTCGGTCGCCAGCTTCTTGAGAAGCAGAAGGTTCGTTTTACCTACGGCCTTTCTGAGCGCCAGTTCGCTAAGTACATTGGTGAAGCTACCAGTCTCCATGGTCACCGCCCGGTTGATACTCTTCACCGCCTTCTCGAGATGCGTCTCGACAACATTGTGTACCGTCTCGGTCTTGCGCCGAGTCGCCGTGCGGCTCGCCAGATGGTTTCTCATGGTCACATCGTCATTAATGGCGTAAAGACCACGATTCCTTCTCGTGCTATGCGCATCGGAGATGTTATTGGTGTACGTCCTGGCAGTAAGGACGCACGCTTGTTCGAGGGCTTTGCTGAGAAGTTTGCTGAGCGCCCACTTCCTCGTTGGCTTACCTGGAACGCTAAGACCATGGAGGGAGGAGTGCTTGAGCTTCCTACCGAGGAGACTGCAGAGACTGCAGGCGACTTGGTTTCAGTGCTCTCGTTCTACAGCCGTTAGTTTTATTATTGTTGGTTAATCGATTGAGTCA
>CAZYDN010000006.1:0-30249 GCA_964646315.1 uncultured Candidatus Saccharibacteria bacterium | reverse complement strand
TGCGTACTGGGTAGCGACGGGTGCTGATACCATCATGGCGTCGAAGGAGTCTGATATTGGAAGTATTGGGGTGACTGCTTCGTACACAGACTACGCGAAGCAAAACGCGAGCGAAGGACTCACCTACAACAGTATTTCAACAGGGAAGTATAAGGAGTTAGGTAGTCCAGATAAGACCCTCACCACTGACGAGCGTGCACTGATTGAGAAGAGTAATCGCATAACGCACGAGCACTTCATTTAAGCCAGCGCTACTACCCGCGCGCTGGCTATGTACACAGCCCGCGAGCTCGCGCACGGCTCCAGCTGGCTTGGCGAAGAGGCACTCTCGCTTGGACTCATTGACCGCATCGGCACCTATCCGGAAGTACTCGCGCTCCTGCGCGAAGGGCTAGAGGAAGAGCCAGTAATCTGCTGGCGATAATCGTGAAAAAGTACGAAAATTAGCACTTATTCACGATTATAGCAACTATAATCGTGAATAAGTGGGGTCAGCCCCCATTAATTCCAATCTTGATTTCGTATTGAGTACCAATGATCGTTAAAATACAGAAAAATGAAGAAGCGGCGGTCCGGGCGGACCGCCGCTGCAGGGGGAGGGGAGGGGGTGAGGTTTGGGCTCTAGCCGTTTTGAAGCAGGTCGAGGCCCATGGTTGCGTTCTCAAGGACGGTCTGTCGCTTGTCAGGGTTGCCATCCATGTCCTGTACCACAGCATGCATGAGGAAACCGAGAGCCACCCGGTGCGGTACAACCGTGTCGATGGGTGAGAGCGACAGAGTCATTCGCAGAGCTTCTGCCATCGCGATGAGATGCAGGAGAAGATCTTCCGGAGTGCGGTTTTCCAGCTCCTCCAGGTACTTGTTCCGCTGGGCGATCAGCCTTCTTCGGTCAACTGTAATCACGGTATTTTTCTCCTGAGTGGAACTATTTCATATACAGTATAGCATTATTCTGTATATATGTCAAGACGTATTAGTTTGAGATATGAAAAAAGGGGCCCGCCGATAGTTTGGCGGACCCCCCTAGTTTGTCTCCCGCAGGAGAGTTAGTAGGCGTGCTGAGGACGCTTACGCTCTCCGTTCGGGTTGGCGGGAAGCGGGCGCGTGCCGGCGTAGTGGCCGACGATCGCCGAGGTGGTCAGGATGCCGGACACCACCGCCATCACCACCAGGACGATGATGAGCATCAGAGCCTTGGCCCTGCCGTCACCCTTGCCCTTGAAGAGTTCACCGACCGCGCGAAGCGCTTCCGGCGTTCCCTTGATCGCGCTGTAGGTGTTGTGCACCTGCGCGAAGGTGTTCCAGGCGGCGGTCCCCATGCTGGCCATGTCCCGGCGACGCCAGGCCTGGACGAGGGAGTCGATCCAGATCATCAGGCCCGAGAACAGAATGCCCGGCATGATGATCAGGTAGCCCAGAGCGAAGCCGGACTGGATGTCCGCGGGGGTCAGCAGCATCGGCTCGCCGGGCTTCAAGAAGGCCGGCTGAGCATAGAAGGCGCCGAACAGCAGGACGATCAGGTAGCAGTAGGTGAAGCCGCTCGCCGACATGATCCAGCCCATCCAGGTCATGAAGCGGGGGAACCCGCCCATTTCCTTCGTCTCGACCCACATGAGGCCGACGGCCCGGGCGTTCCACCACGAAATCGCGAAGTTGACGGCCCACACGATCGCGATCAAAAACCAAGGAATCTGGTTCAAGTTCTTAGTCTCCGTGCCACATTTCCAATGGGGTGAGGCGTGGCCACCTCTCCATAAATAGTATAGGACTACTTTGACGTTTAGTCAAAACAGTCTGATAAAGAATCTGAATTTTAAAACGAATGCAAAAGGCCGCGTCCACTGGGGTGGTCGCGGCCTCGCACTAGGTAGTGCTTAGAATTCGGGTAACGAGCTTGGCAATTTCCTCAGCCATTGGCTCGTCCGTTTTCCACATGAACGGGAGGATGTACTCTCTCGTTTCTCGGGCCTTGTCCTTCTGACGCACGATAGGCCAAGAGTCTCCCATGGAGCCGAGGTTCTGGAGACGGTCCCCGCCCTTCACCAGCCGTTCTCGGCGAGGAGCCCTGGCTAGTTGGGTGTAGTACTCCTCCTTGGTCTTTTTGTGGTATCCGGTAAGGAAACCGTCGGCCGGGTTGAAGATCGGAATCTGCTTGGAAAGATTCGCAAGTGACTCCCAAACATCCGGTCCAAACAAACGGATAATCACTGCTTGCTCCACGTAGGTGTCTTCGGGCACGTCATGCAACAGGGCAGTGATAATCGTGTCCCTATCGGCATGCCCACGCTCGATGAGGATGACAGCCACATCACGCGGATGCTCGAAGTAGCGTTCACCACTGTCCCTTGCGGGGCCTACCCGGTGAGCCTCCTTGGCGAGCCAATAGGCCAGTCGGATGTCTTGAATGTCAGCTTGGTTGAGGCCGGCGTTCGCGAGGAGTTCGAAGAATCTCGCTCTATTCATTTCACTTTGCATGAGAATGTTCTCCCTTCTGTCCGTACTTAAACACGTGAAATACTGAAAGTCAAAATTGGTCTCCCTTACTATCAAATGGGCCGCGCACAAAGTGCGCGGCCCATCATCTTGGTCACCCTTGCGGCAGGGCGCCCTGGTTCCTGTTGCTCGCGTCGTCGACGGCCTTCAAGAGGCCGGGCAACACGAAGAAGAAGAACGGGATGAACACCAGTAGCGACATGAAGCCGACTCCCAGGATCGAGGTCTCGGTGCTCGGCACTCCCGTTTGGGCGCTCATGGGTGCGCTCATCGTAGAGCCGACCAGGCAGAGGGTGGCGGTCTGAGGAAAACGCCAGGCGAGCGTCGCGACGATGAAGACCACCAGGAAGCCTGCCATGTACAGGTCGCTGTTTTCGTCCAGGGCCGAAGTCGTCGGGAGGGGTTCGAACCAGATGGCGAGAGACAGGTACACGACGGCCAGCGCCGCGCCGTAGAGCAGGGCATGGAGCCACACGGGTTGGCTCTTCGTGCGCTCCGCGGGTGAGGTTTGTTCGGTCATTGAGGCCTCCTTGGCCAAAGCTCGTGATAGGGAATCCCATCACATCCTTGGGCTTTATATCATGAACTCTTCACTCTATCTACAGGTACGGTACGGTAGAAACATGTCTGGCCTCGCGCCCGCCATTATTTAACCTAATTAGTATCTCCACTCATATATATGGACTCGTATAACTCTCCTAGTACCAAACCGCTCTACCGCGGCACGCAGATTGTCTGGTACGTCCTCGGCTTCATTGAAATTCTGCTGGCATTCCGCCTCGTGCTTAAGTTGTTAGGAGCGAACGCTGCTGCTGGGTTTACGAGTCTTATCTACAACGTGACCTACGTATTCACAGCCCCGTTCATGAGTGTGTTCCGGGTATCGCAGGTAGCAGGAAACGTATTTGAGTGGACCACGCTTCTCGCTATGTTTGTGTACTGGGTAGTTGCTCTTGGAATCATTAAGCTATTCCTTATGAGTAAGTCGGTCTCAACACCCGAGGCTGCAGTGAAATTACAAAATCAGGAAACTGTCTAACTATTTATATCTATGAGTATCATTCTTTGGATTGTCTTTGGTGCACTCGCTGGCTGGATTGCTTCCATGCTTATGGGCTCGGGTGGAGGATTACTTTGGGACATTATCGTGGGTATCATCGGCGCCATCATTGGCGGAGCTATCATGACCTTCTTGGGTCAGGGTGGGGTAGGAGGATTCAATCTCTATAGCCTCATCGTGGCAGTGCTTGGCGCGTGTGTCCTTATCGCACTCATGCGATTTGTACGTCGCGGAAGTCACTAGTTCCGGGAACGATATTTGCAACGAAAAACTGCCCCTTAGGGGCAGTTTTTCGTTAGAGAAGAACGTTTAGAGTTCCTTGAAGGAAATAGGTAATGGAATCTTCCATGCCGTTATCAATGCGCTTTTCGAGTTTATTGAAAACGTTAAGTTCCATCATCTCGCCCTTAGGAGTTTCAAAGGCAAGTACCCATCTATCCTGTGCGGGAGAAAATATCCATACAGCCTGAAAAATTTTCCGCATAGCTTCTCCGAGCGGGCTACCGAAGATAAGGATGGTTTCCGGCGTGTAGCTCATTTCCAGTTGCTTCATAGACTCACATATGGCGTCTACTAGGGTATCCATTACCATCACAAAATTCACCGCCTCTTCTACTGTAGTGAACGGAGGAAGTTGGTAGGTCTCAAAAAATTGAGCGGTTCGCTGTGCAAAAAGCTCGGGGGAGAGCTCGGGGTTTCGGGTCTGGTCCATTGGGGCAATTGTAGGGCTTGGAGACGGTAAATACAATTGGCTAAACGTAGAACGACCGCGCTTGTGGGCGCGGTCGGTTTGTTCCCGTAGGAACTAGTGGATGGTAGGCCTGGGCGGCTCATGCTCCGTGGGATGAATATCCATCGCCGAGTAAAACTGTCTGAAGCCCTGAACGAAACACTTCTTGAATGCGTCGATGAGGGCGAGATCACGACATGTTATCGAACACGGATGAGCAGGATTGCTAATATGTTCCAGTTCAACGCGTGTTGCTCCGTGACAGTGCGGACACTCGTGGTATCCGTAATGGTCAACAAGATGGAATTGCAGCTTCAAAGCCACGGTGGCTCTGGATTCGTCTTTCGACTTAGCCCAGCGTTCGCTTACCGCAAACGCAACATGCGGAAGCTTCAGCCAGAGCAGAAAGTCCAAATACTTTTGGTATATATTCACAAACCCTCCAGAAGAACAGTTGATTCTTAAATATTATAACCGTTTTATGACTAAAAGTCAAAAACTATTTTGAACCCGTAATAAATGCAAAATGCTCCGGCGCCACAGGTGTTACGGAAAGTCTTGAACCTGGTTGAAGCAGTATCATGGCGCGCAGCTTTGATTCTGTACGCATGTCAGAAAGGGTGACTGGCTCCTGTAGTTTCTTCACAAACGAGACATCCACGACATCCCACATCGGCTTCTCCTTTGTGGTTTTGGGGTCGTAGTAGTGGCTCTGCGGATCAAATTGGGTGGGGTCCGGGTAGGGCTTCGAAGCTACCTTAGCTATACCGTACACGCCGGGCACCTTGCAGCTAGAGTGGTAAAAGAGGACACCGTCTCCAGGCTGCATTTGTCGGATATAATTTCGGGCTTGAAAATTGCGCACCCCTGTCCAAGGTGTTTTCTTATCCTGCTTGAGTGTGTCGATGGAGTAACTCTCAGGCTCCGTTTTCATGAGCCAATATTTTTTCTCAGTTTTCATTTCTCGGAAGGTTGAAGGGAGGTAGATTGTCCAATTCCTCAGGAGTGATGGGAGGAAGAATGGGAAGATTCGAGAAATCAAAATGGTCAAGAGATTCCGCGCCCTGTTCCCGTATTTCATCGACCTCCTGGTTTTCCTCTTCTCTTCTGGCTCGCTCTTCCGCAAGATTAACTACATTCGATTTTCGCTCACCTGCACCCCATGGCTTTTCCGGGTTCATATACGCACATTATAGCCCTTGTAGGGTGGCGAAATTACATCGTAGACTTTCAATCATTTACATTGTATAAACTCTGGAGAACAATCTGGTCTGGAGGCCAATATGCGAAGCCATGCACTCAGTATTAATTGGACAGGAGCGCCGCTCACAGGCCCTCAACAGTTCATAATTCGGCAACTGGCGATACTCTTCATGCGCACCCGAGGAGAGCGTGATTTCGTTGATTTCACGCATGAGCTGGTTGAGGGTCGGATCTATCTCAAGAGTCGTGGTTCGTTCGGCACGTATGCCGGTACTTTTTTCCATGTTGATCTTGGGATGGTCAAAGACACGCGCTGGACTCTCGACTTTCTCATTCCTGTGGGAATGGAAAACGAAGTGTTCCATGAAGGAGACTTTCTTGTTGGTCTCGAGAAGCTGTCAGACGGCAGGATCAAACTCACCAGTTTTGACCCTATGCACTATAGGGCGACAGAAGCCTCGCTCCTTGCTTAGTTACAGCCCCCAAACCGCACGGCGGATTGGGGGCTGAAGTTTTAAATCGTGGTCAGTACTTGTCTATGATGTCTTGCGGACCGCAAAAGTCTTCCAGGCTATGAGTATGAGGCTAATGATGGTGAATAAACTCGCCATTAGTACGGTAACAGTACCTTTGCCAATAAAATACAGAGGCATCCATGAATTGCCGGTCTCAGGCGTAATTACAATAAGAATAATAGAAAGCGGAATCCACCAGGCAGCAAATCGAAGCCATGAATTAAATACAACGTGACTAACAAAAGTCACAAGAAAGGAAACAAACAGAAGGGTAATAGACAGAACAAATAAAGTTTCGCCTAAACTGTATAGATCACCATGGTTTCCAATAAAACACTTCCAGTATGCCCCGAGCAAGGGGTCTGTCTTAATTGAACAAAACCCGAATTGCTCTGTCTTCATTAGGAAGAGTGAGAGAAAAACTCCACAGGCGGAACCGATAGTTAAAAGTAACTTATAGAACAAGATATTTTTCTTTGGAGGATTCATAAGTTAAATATACGCATGAGTGCTTGCCATATATTATACAACGCAGTTTGTAACCAATATGCAACGGACACGAACGCATCATACGCAGATGCAGTCTGGGTGGATTGTACGCGAGCTTCGGTTGCAATTTCGCTAACTACTTTAGAATCCTTTGGTGTGGCCTCTGCTCTTGTTGGTTGAACATACCTCACTGGATTGATCAGCGCAGTAGATTTGAGGAGATTATCACTAGATAATGTTACTGGAATTGTGACTTCTTTTACATTTATTAATGAAGTTGAATGTCCGTACAGCTTTGGACTATTCTCTATAGTTGCTGGCGCATAGTTTACGGTCTCACCTATTCGTGCAGAAGTAGTTATGTCAGTAGAACCGTTTCCATCACTGTCCACCTGAAGACCAGAAGCATCTGCAATGCCATTCGTAATAGAAAGCCTAGCTGCCGTAGAAGCGGTAGTGGGCAAATCTGCCAGGGTCGCAGACGCAGTTATTGTGTTTCCAGTCTGCTCCTGAATATCGAGAGAGAAGGAACCATCGGACTGGCCGTGCATAACCAGCTGGTATGGCTGGCCAGCAGGGACAATTAAATACTTCACGTTCCCAAACTCACCATATTCTGCTCCTGGTATATTTTCATCAACGGAGCCATCAGTATTGAGTCCTGTGTGATTACCGTTTTCGTCATAGATTCCGAGAGTAAGAGGGGAATGAAGTTGGAATATTAGTTTCTTCTTCAGATTTGATGTTGGGGGTTGGAATGAGTAAATAAATTCAGGTGTAGGATTTCCTGTGTCACTCATGATATCGAAAAGAAGAGTTCTTAGGCTGCCGGTTTCAAGGATATTACCGTGTTCATATTTTTGTAAGAGTTTCTTTGCTTGCGTTAAATCAATCCAAAGCCTCTTCACGTTACTTGCTGAGTTCATCTCAAGTGCACTTGGTACTGGCACAACACCATCGCCGTCTTCCACGAATACAGGACGGTACTGCCTTTTGTACCCTATGTTTAAGCCGAAGAGTTTTTTCTCATCATAAAAATCAATACCTGAGATAGTGTTGTCACCCCAGCCTGCTATTTGATACAGGGTAACGCTTTCTGGAGGTATCCACGAATCTAATGAGTCGTGGATAGTATTGGCATAGGATATGAGTTTCGAATTCAGAACATTTGCGGCGCTTGCATCGCCTGCATCAGGCTTCGTCCGTCCACCTTCATTTGCTAGTAAAAAATTATCAAGTTCAGCAATTGTGTCTACAGAAGGACCATATGCTGAACGTTCCTTAGTGAAAAGTGTGGAGCCAGAAAATCCAATAGTAGAATGATTGGAATCTTGGGTATCAGCCAAATACTGGCTTGAAGGTATTAAGTGATACGCCATAGGAGAATTTTCAGCTAAACCTCTGGCTGTTGCGGGTGAGGCGATTAGCGGCAATATATCAAGTGGCAAGCCCTCTCTATCGCCAAATAGTAATCCACCGAGTGCTTGGGGAGCACCGGTTTGAGGAACTCCGACAAAAATTATTTTATCTACAAGTGCTGCTGTCTCGACCTCGCCAAGCTTTGATAAGAGTGCCTTAGTCACTAAGCCGCCATTGCTGTGAGCAATAATTGTGACTTTTCCCGTTGTAGACGTTTGAGCAAGTTGCCGGAGAGTCTGTTCAATATAAGGAGTGCTCGAAGCTTCTTCGTAATAAATATTACCTTCGCGCTCAACGCCATTATTGATGATGTCTTCAAGAGAAAGCCGCCAGTCATATGCGGCTGACTTCCACTTAAAGTTTCCACCATCGAAGGTGGTGCTAGCTTGTAACTCATCCATGTCTTCAATAAAGGAGGCATATATTTTCTTGCTGGGAATAGCATCTATTATGTCCTCTTCCTTTGTGTAAATATCAGGGCGAGAGCTCTTTCCTTCGGGAGTTAGGTACAAATCTTCAATATCAATCCTACTGGCTGGATCCCAGAGCTTGTTGTCACATCCAATAACTCCACACCTGGTGTCGCTATCATACAACCGGCTGCCTTTAATACCTGGGAGGAAGAGGACGTTTGAAACTTGGGGGCCGGGTGGGGTAGTAGACGCCGTGGTTGTTGCGGTAGGGGTAGAAGAACCAAAGCCACCCGCACAGCCACTACTACCGCAAAGCTGGAATGCGAATCCTCCGGATACAGGGTCTGAGTTTAAAGCATTCAGTGAAATACCTGTATTAGCATGCGATCCTGTCAGTATTGTTTCTGGATATGTTCCTAAATACATTCCTGATAAGGGGGTGCCGGGAGGTATGCCCTCACCATATAATTGGAAATCACAGAAATCACCAACAGCGCTTGTCCATCTCGCATTTGTTTCGTAGGAGGTAAAATCTGGACCAAGTATTGTAAGGCCTCCAGTTCCTCCATATACCAAATCAGAACAGGCGGTACCGGAAATTCTTTTTACTCGTACTACAGTGGTTGTTCCGGTGCTAATCCATGCAGTCTCGGGGGAGAGTACGGGTGGATTCCCGACACTCCTAAAGCCTGTGAAGTAATATACATAATGACCCGGGTACCCAGTCCCGTCGTATACCTGAATACTCCACGGAATATCACTGAACGAATTATCGAGCAGAACCCCGGTTGGTAGGGGAATTGATGGAGTGCTGCTCGCTTCAACCTCAAGGCTTGTTTGCTGGAGAGTCGGGGTACTGCTCGAAACATCCTGCGACGCTTGGGAACTACTGGTAGCAGTGGTAGAAGTTGCCACGCTCTCTGTAAAAACCTCAGGCGTAGTAGTGGCTTCGTCTGCGTACGCCTGTGGCGCAAAGGGCGCATAAAACACGCCCGCAATTAGGAGGGTGGAAATGAGTGCTCGCGGCACTGATGTCCCCATACAAGCGCACAATACCACCTGCGCGAAATATGGCGAGGGTTTTGCTAAGAGACAGGGACTTGGGTGCTGTACACGGTGTACACCGCAAACAGGAGACTGATGGTGAGCGGCCCGAGGAAGAGTCCGGCTGGTCCGTAAAGCACAACACCACCAAGTACAGAGAGAAGTATTACGAGCGGATGTAGCTGTGCTCCGCGTCCCATAAGGCGGGGTGAGAGGAAGTTATCAATGAGTCCCACAAGCAACGTGCCCCACAGCAACAGTCCAATACCGAGCGTGCTGCTACCCATGGCAAATAGATAGATGATTGCAGGAATAAGTACGAGCGAGGTACCCACTCCTGGAATAAGTGCCGCAAGTGCGGTGGTGACTCCCCAGAGCGCAGCGTTTGGAACGCCGAAGATAAAGAATCCAATTCCTGCGAGCAGTCCTTGGATACACGCAATAGCGAGAGACCCGTTCACCACAGAAGAAACGGTGCGAGAGAGCTTTTTGAAAATCGCTGCTGCGTCTTCGTCGCGAAGAGGGCTTTTCTTAATAAGTGTTTGCTCAAGTAGAGCACCCTCCTTTAAGAAGTAATAGAGGGCCATGAGGAAAATAAGAAGGCGAAGCAGGAGTCCGAGGATGCTCGCGAACGCTACACCCACATGCTGAATGAGCCATTGAAGTGCCTGGGTTGCATACGTATTCACCTCAAGTGAAATGGTTTCAATGTATGCAGTCGCGCCAGGAATGGAAGGTTCAAGCCATGAACCAATAGCTGTAGCTACCTGGTGAGCCGAGGTAATGCTGGTACCGTTTATGAGTTGAGTGTATGCGTCGCTTGATTGGGTAACTACGAGTGTCCCAATGAGAGCTAGTGGGGTAATAACGAAGAGGCACCCAAGAAGCAGCGTTACAAATGCGGCAAGACCTTTCGGTAGCTTAAGGCGCGTAAGTACAACTCTGTGCACTGGCTGTAAGACAACCGCAAATATTGCGGCTAGGGCAATAGTTATTAAAAATGGCTGGAGGACCATAAAGCTCAAGATAGTTGCGCCTATCAAGATGGCAAACATGAAGTACGTGCGTTCTTTCGAGTGATTCATAGAGGTAGTATACGGTCGTTTTTGTGAAGAATACATACCTGTGGGGAATGTCGTAGAGTAGGGGAATGGAGGAAGGGTATGAAATTAAGGAATCTGCTCGCGCGCGAAGCGCGCGTATTACGGTGCATCCTGACGGTCGGGTGGTGGTAACGAAGCCTCTTCGCATACCTCTTGCTGTCCTTCAGAGATTTGTAGCAGAAAAGCGTGAGTGGATAGAGATAACTGTGGAGAAGGCGAGAAAGCGTCGGGGTGGTCTCCCGCTCCTGCCTCTTGCACGACCTCGTAAAGGATCGCGCGCATACAAGGAAGCTAGAGCGGCTGCACTAGAGCTCGTAACCGCAAGGCTTGCGCACTTTAATAATTTCTACGGCTTCTCGTACGGAAGTATCTCCATTCGAGATCAAAAGACTCGATGGGGAAGTTGTTCCGCAAAAAACAATCTCAGCTTTAATTATCGAATAGTATTTTTACCACCAGAGCTCGCAGACTACATTATTGTGCATGAGTTATGCCATACCAAAGAGCACAACCACTCAGCCCGGTTTTGGGCACAAGTAGAAAAACAGATTCCAAACCATGTAGCTATCCGAAAACATATTCGGACTCGCTATGACCTCGCATAAATAGAAAAGAGGCCGAACGGCCTTCTTTCGAATAACCATTCGGCCCCATTGCCGACTAGTCGATTTTTATTCCACGCGTGCTTCTTCCACCTCAAACTCTTCAAGATAGAAGATAGATTTACTCACAAGTGCCACAACAGAAGCTAGAGCCATCGGCGAAAATAACGCAATGATGACGTAGTCCCAGTGGTAATCGGGAAGTGTTGCAGTGAGCATATTCTCAACAGCGCGAGCCAGGAGAATTGCTACGAATCCGAGGAGTCCGGCCTTACGGTCGAGCCATCCAAGAAATCCAGCTGCAGCGGCAACGCATGGGTACCAGTACGAAAACAGTACGGGCTCCGCGATGTGGGCTGCTCCCCAGTCGCTGTGGAGGATACGTGCGACAAAGAAAAATCGAATAATCTGACAAGCTACAAGAGCGTATATGAACGCTCCGAGGAACCGCTTCATCCCAGCAGGAATAAAAAGCATCGAACCCTCTTTTCTCCGGTATGCGTGAACTGCTCACGCACTTCTACCGGTCTGAACGTATTAAACAGTATTTATGAGGTAAAGTCAAAAAGGTCTACGCCTTTTTTACGAACTCCGTTCGAAGTACCAAACCGCGAATACCTTCTGCCTGTGCTTCTATTTCCTCTGGGTTGTCGGTAAGGCGGATATTTTTCGCCTTACTACCTTTCTTCAAGGTCTGTCCCGCACCTTTTACTTTGAGGTCCTTAATAAGGACGACGGTATCGCCATCCATAAGTTGCGTGCCGTGTGCGTCCCTGGTTTCAATTTCTTCCTCAATATCTTCCATAGTGTGTGCAGTATACTTGAGGCAATGGAAAACGAACAATCCCGTATCGGACAGATAGCGAGTAAGGCCGTGTCTGGTATCCAGTCGGCAGGGACGACGGTCGGGAAGAGAATAAGTGCTTTTCTCTTTATCGCTGTAGCATCGGGTCTGGGAACCACCGGTATCATTATTCTTTTGGTGGCACTACTTGGTTCTGGATGGAGCGAACTGGGTTCAGATTTTATGCAGGAGGGCCCGGAGCACGTAAGCGCACTTGATTGCAACGTAGTAGCACTTGATATACACGGTCTTCTCTCTACATACAGGGATAGTACCAATAGCGATGGGTCATTCGTTACAGAAACCACTTCTGGAGAAATTACTGCATATCTAGAAGAAGCAGCAAAGGATTCAAGTATCAAAGCAATTCTTTTAGACATTGATTCACCTGGTGGGTACCCGCAAGCCGCCCGTGAGATGGTGGATGCGCTTCGTACTAGTGGTAAACCCTCCGTAGCGTGGATTCGTGGCAGTGGAGATTCGGCAGCGTACTGGGTAGCTAGTGCTGCCACAAAAATCGTGGCTTCTCCTCAATCTGACGTAGGAAGTATTGGTGTCACTTCTTCGTACACTGATGTGTCTGAACAGAATAAGGAGCAGGGAATCACCTACAACAACCTCTCCACGGGCGTATTCAAAGACACTGGCAGTCCTGATAAACCCCTTACCGCAGAAGAGCGAACATATATAGAGAAACAGAACAAAATAGTATTAGAGGATTTTATTCGGGAGGTGGCCTTGTATCGAAATCTTTCTGAAGACGCGGTGCGAGCACTTGCTGACGGGTCGTCGCTCATGGGCAGTCAGGCAAAAGCAGTCGGACTTATCGATATCTTGGGTTCAAAAAAAGAAGCACTCGCAACGCTCAAGGAGCAGATTAAGTCTGAGCCAAGAATCTGCTGGCCTCAGTATCAATAAACCCAAGATCTGCTGTCCTTGCGCAGGTTAATGAGCTTCACGGTAGAATAGATACATGAAGGACTCAGTCGCATTCCTGGAGGGATACAAAAAACTAAACGCAGCCCAAAAGCTCGCGGTGGATACCGTGGAAGGTCCGGTCCTCGTTATTGCGGGCCCAGGAACCGGAAAGACGCACATTCTCACGCTGCGTATTGCAAATATTCTGCGAGAAACGCAGGCGAACCCAACTAATATTTTGGTACTTACGTTTACTGAGTCGGCAGCACGTACGGTGCGCACGCGTCTCGCCTCTATGGTGGGCGACCAGGTTGCGCGCGAGGTGGGTATTTATACCTTCCATAGTTTTTGTGATTACGTACTTAAAACCTGGCCTTCTTTTTTCTCTGCATGGGATGGGAAGCGTCTTGCAGGCGACGTTGAAGCCGCACTGCTCTGGCGCGAAGTGCTCGAGACAGAAAACATTGTGCACTTACGGTCCCCAAAGGCTCCTTATTTGTATTTGCGAGATTTGCAAATGCTCTACAACGACCTTACGCGTGAACGCGTAACACTCGACGAATACCGCGCGTGGGGAAAGGAAGAAGAAGCGCGTATTCGTGCAGACGAAAGTAACTACTACGCGCGCGACAGTAAGTACGGTAAAAAGGGCGAGCTTAAGTCTACGGGTGAAGAAAAAATTCAGCGTCTTGAAAAGGTATATGAGGCAGCAAACCTTTTTGAAATATACGAAGCGCGCAAAGAACAGGCTCGTGTGTATGACTTCTCGGATGTCTTGCGGGGAGTGGTGGATGCGCTTGAAACAAACGAAGCGCTCTGCGCCACGCTACAGGAGCAGTACCAGTATGTGCTTGCAGACGAGCACCAAGACGCCAATGCGTACCAGCATGCATTGCTCGATAGTTTTGCCTTTGACGAGCATCCAAACCTCTTTGTGGTGGGGGACGAGAAGCAGGCTATCTACCGCTTTCAGGGCGCTGACTCCTCCCATTTCCGGGAGTTTTTAACCAAGTATCCACGTACCACCCTGGTGACGCTGACCGAGAGTTTCCGCTCCCTTCAGCCCATTCTGGATCAGGCCCACATGGCAGCTGTAGGCCATATTCCTGCCTCCCACGGGGCGCACGAGCCTTTGTCGAGTACCAGAGCGGGAGAGGCAACCTTGAGCCTTTTGGAGGCTCCGGACCCGCTCGCAGAATGTGACCAAATAGCGGCCTTGGTGGAGCAGGCTCTTTTAGACGGAGTACCCGCTCACGAGATTGCCGTGATTGCGGCGCGCAATAGTACGGTTAACCGCTTTGCAGAACACATAGCCGGCAAGGGCGTTCCTACGCTTCGTGCGGGTGATATTTCGCTTTCATCGCGTCCACTGGTGCGCTCAGTGCTCGCACTTATGCGTACTACCGCAAGCGTTGTTGATACCGCGTCGCTGCGAGAAGTGGTGCTTGCGCCGTGGTGGGACGCAGGTATCGCCGAGCGCGCCACTTTTCTTGCGCGCACACGCGACCGCGACTTGCTAGCTGAGCTCTCGCTTCAGTTCCCGAAAATTGGAGAGACCGTTACCGCTCTTCAGACGCTCGCACTTACCGAAGCACCTCTCTCTGTCTTCTCGAGACTCATTGTTGATTCTGGTGCACGTGCGTTTGCGCTCTCACATGCCAATCACCTGGAAGACGTTATGCTTGTGCGCCGTCTCTATGGCTACCTCGAAGAAATAGTCGGACGAGATCCGAACATTTCTTTTTTTGCAGTTGTTGATGCACTCACCAAGGCGCATGAGCACGGGCTTGAATGGGTAAAATCGTCTGCCACTACGAAGGAAGGATTTGTGACCATTATCACCGCACACAAAGCAAAGGGTATGGAGTTTGAACGAGTCTTTATAGTTGGACTCACTGAAAACGAATGGGAAAAAGGAAAGATGTCTGCAAAAATTCCTTCTCCAATCGACATGACCAAAAATGTGGAGGATGCCGCAAAACAATTTTATGTAGCGCTCACCCGCGCTAAAAATTCGGTGGTGTGCTCCTACTCGCTAGAGACGCTCGAGGGTAGAGCACGTAAGCCATCAATCTTTATTCCAGAAGGTCTTCCTCTGGTAGACGTTCCTTATGATCCGCTTCCGATTGTGCACACCGATACCAACGCCCCTGCGCTCGTGGTATCGCTCACGCGTGACTATCTTATGGGGGAAGGACTCTCGCCGTCTGCGTTTGCGGACTATTTAGAGTCCCCAGCTAAATTCTTCGCGTGTCGCGTACTGCACCTGAAAGAACCAGAACAAGCACGCATGCTTATTGGAACGTCGGTGCATGCGGGTATTGCGGCACTCATGGCGGAACAAGGAACTTCGGAGAACGCGTATGCGGCACTCGCAGCAGCTCTCCACCGATCTCTCATGCCACGCACCAGCGCATTTGATCAGGCAGGAGAAGACGCCCGAGCACGCTTAGCTTCCTTTATTTCTGCGCGAGAGCGTTTTGGAGTGGCAACAGCGATAGAGAAAACGTATCGCACCACACGCGAGGTTGCGGGCAAGACGGTGCACCTCTCGGGAAAAATTGATGCGGTTATAGAAAGAGAAGGACGCTCAGTGATTGTGGATTTTAAAACCTCGTCGACGGTAAAGGAGGAGGACCCTAAGTTTGCGCTCCAGCTCGCGTTCTATGACTTCTTACTTCGTGCAAATGGCGAGCATCCTTCGGGCGTAGCTATTATTCAAGTACGTCCAGATGGTGTAGACGAAGTACCTATTCCACTGCTTCCTGAAATGCATGTGGCGTTTGAAACCTCACTTGATGAGGTACTTACCGAAATGCTTGCAGGTACCTGGCGCGCGCCTCGCGAGCAGAGTACCTACGACGATCTTCTCAATCTTTTCGTATAGAGAATACTAGTTTGTAGCTTTCTTGAGCGCTTCTTCAAGTACGCTCTTCATGCTCGAGTAGGGAAGCGCGCCTGATATAGGAATAGGACGTTGTCCTTTTACGGTCAGGATAATGTAGGGAGCCCCGGTACCTCCTGAAAGAATGGCGTTAGTGTAGTCGTCCTGAACACGCTTTTCGAAAGTACCTTTTGAAACACACTGCGCGAAAGCTTCAGGCGAGACATTAAGGCTCTGAAGAATGGTGCCATAATCCTTTGGATCAAATTGATTATTGCCCGGAGCTGCAGCGGCAATAGCGTCTATAAATCTCCAGAAACTTTCAGGCCCTGCGAGGGAACTTACACACTCAGAAGCCGAGGCGTGAGCCGCAGAGTCAGGGTGAAGGGCGATGATAGGGAAGTGACGAAATACCCAGGCAACATTTCCATTGGTGCCATACTCAAGCATGATTTGCTGCATGATGGCGTTAAATTTCTTGGTGTATTCAGAATCTATATCTCCGTATTCCACCACCATTACCTGCGCGGTAGGGTTTCCTATTAGGTGATCGTTCGGAGTAACGGGACGCACTATGGAGGGGTCGCCAGCTTCCTTTGTTACTAGTTGATGCACACGTACAAAATAAAGTGCGGTAGCAACAATGAGACCTGCGAGGATAATAGCAACGGGTAGCGCCCAGGGAGGAGTAGATCGAAGCGAGTTCATAAAAAAAGGATAGCACGCATAACCCGGCGCTTACCGGCTTAGAGCGGAAGGGTGTGGGTGAAGGCGTTTCGGTCTTGATCGAGTAACCAATGACTCGTGTCTATTTTAATTGTTTTGGTGTCCTTCAAATCCTTGTATTTTAGGGCGCCATGTTCGAGTGCGTAGTCGTAGAGCTTTCGTGTAAGTCGCACGTCGTCTATACAGTATTCGCGCACCTTGTCGTACAGCCCCTCTTGCCACCACTTAACCGACTGGAGACCGTCACCTGATTTTTTCGCCTTGAGCGTGCCTTCCGCTAGAGACTGAAGGCGAAGTCGTCTACCGAGCGCGGTCTGTACCTCAACGAGCAAATCAAGGGAGCGAATTTTTGTAAGGTCTCCCGGGTAGTACATGTTGAGTAGGGGAATATCAAAAGAGTTCGAGTTGTACCCTATGAGTACGTCTGCGGTCTCAATAATAGGCCACAATTTTCCGAGCTCTTCCTTTGAGTACGATGAATATTCATCAGTTTCAGAATCATGGATGGCCACGACGGCAAGCTCCATGCGAGATAAATCATTACGCGAAAGCGTCGGAAACGCGTTTGCAGTTTCGATGTCGAACGTGATTTCTCGCATACTATGCTTTCGAACTCTTTTGGAGCGCTTCTGCTAATTTTTTTGCAGCTACTGGCTTTGCATTTTCAAGGACGAGATTCTTAAGAAGAACTTTCTTTTTGCGTTCTTCGTCTTTACCGTATGCAACAAAGAAAGAGATTTTGCGACGCACCGCGTCTTTTATTTGATCTCCGAGTCCCTTGGTGGAGCTGTTTACGATCACAGACACACCCTGTGTGCGTAGTGTGTCCGCAAACTTTTGTGCAAGAAACTGATCGTCCACCGTTGGCGTACCAATAAAGAGTGTCGGTGCGCTTGGTACGCGAGGTAGGAGATTGTGGGTGGTAAGAAAATCTACGAGTGTTTCAATACCAACAGCAAAGCCAATGGCAGGAATAGGTTCTCCTCCAAATAATGCGACGAGTCCGTCGTAGCGACCACCTCCTAGAAGCGCTCTGGGATTCTCGGGATTCGTATCGAATATTTCAAAGATGAGGCCCGTGTAGTAGAGGAACCCTCGCGCAATGGTCGGGTCAAATACCACATTCGTAATGCCACGCGCATTCCAGGCCTCAATGAGTCCAAGTATTTTTGCATACTCAGCATCGGTCTCTGGGTTGCTGCGCTCCAAGATGAGCTCAAGCGGGTCTTTTCCGTTGCGGCGGAAGAGAGCACGTTCGGTTTCAAAAGTCTCCGCTGGCATCTTGTCCTTGCGGTCTATGAGTGAGAGGTAGCTGGTAGTTTCCTCGGGTGATAGACCAAGTGCTACACCTGCGGCATTTATAAGCGAACGAGAGTTTACTCGAATGAGAAAATCACTATCTTTTGCACCAAATGCACGCAAAAGAGAAGACGCGACGACGACTGCTTCTCCTTCCGCTTGGGTCCCGGCAAGACCTACGATATCTACATCTGCCTGATAGAACTCGCGCGAACGGCCTTTTTGAGGGCGTTCATAGCGGAACCTATTTCCGATGGAAAACCAGCGGCAAGGAAAGGGAAGCTCGCGACGCTTTCCTGCAATCATGCGAGCGAGCGTAGGCGTCATTTCAGGACGAAGGGTCACGCGACGATCTCCTCTATCGGTAAAAGTGTAGGTCTGCTGATTAACAATTTCCTCTGAAGTCTTGCTCTCGTAGATTTCGGCTCGCTCAAGCGGAGAAGCTTGGTACTCTTCAAATCCGTAGGTGCGCAAGACACCCCGGATAGTATCGAAAACACCGGTGACGGTGGCCCAGTCCTCAGGGTAATAGTCGTGTACCCCCTTGTAGGGTTCGGTGCTGAGCAGTTCTTTCGAAGTCATAGTTAAGAGTGTACCAGAGGCACGAGTGATACGAAATTACGAAACCCTACTACACGCTCCCGCCCTGTCCTTGATGCAAAAGCGCAATTTCGCGCATGATGAGGTCGCGCATGCCCACCGGGTCAGCGACACCATCCATGACAAATTTGCTGGATTCGGTCCCTGCTGTCTCAACACGCACACAACCGTATCCGAGAATATCTGCAAAAAATCCATCTACCGTAGTAGTAACGTCTTGCACGCGCATTAAGAGGAAGCTCGAAACCTTCCGATTGAAAAAACCGTACTGATGTATCTCCACGATGCGGTGGGTAGTAATGACCCATACATTTAAGAAGTAACTCGTAAATGAGTTAAACGCGCCTATCCACAAAATGAACCACCACACCCCAAGCCCGAGGCGAATGAATGGTTGGGCGACAGAGAAGCTTCCGAGCAATACACCAAAGTCAGGATATGCGCGTGTAGCCCAGGTAAAAACTGGTGGCAGTATGAGGGGAAGGAGTGCGAGAAATATAAAAGGGAAAAGCATTCCCAAAAATACAAACCAGTGCTTTCGTACGGTGCGGGTTACGCGCTCTCCAGCTTCAAGTTGAAATTCTTCCATATTTTTATAGTTCAAAAACTCCCTCTGCTCGTTCTATCTGTGTGTAAGAGAATGACATACGTATTAGGTATGAAGTCCACTCACCGCGTAGATGGCGAGAAAAAATGAAACAAGGACATGAGTAATGATAGCTGGTATCGCAACCGCAGAACGGTGGCCATAGCGCAGTAAGTGATACGACGCTATGGCCGTGTAGACCACCCACACCATAAAGAGCACTGCAGCTAGAACCGAAATGGCTCCGGTCATATCTATTCGAGCAAAGAGGGGACCAAATACTTCCATGGGAGAAGACACTCCTTGAAAGGTTGGCTGAGACGGTGTGTCCATTACGAAAAGTATCCCATGACCACCCGTGGCCTGCCATAGAGGTCGGTGCGTATCTCAACGCCCGCAAATCCGGAAGCTTTCAAAAGACGTGCGGCTTCTTCTATATTGCTTGTGTCGCACTCAATCCATAGTTGCCCGCCCGCATGTAAGTGATCTGGTGCGTTCCTAATAATGCGCTCAATGATGTCGAGACCTTTGGGTCCACTGTAGAGCGCTTCGCTTGGTTCAAAACTGGTCACGCTTGCCTCAAGTGTGCGCGTGTTTGGGATGTAGGGCGGGTTTGTGGCAATGATATCGAATTTCTCGGTTTCAAACGGTGCGAAAAGATCGCCACTACGCACCTGAGCTCGGCTACTATCCAAAGCGTTCTCATCAATGTTTACGCTTATGAGCGCGCTATGTAGTGCTGACAACTCTCCAAACGATACGGTAGCGTGTGGCATACGAGAAAGTACCGCAAGGCCAATAGCCCCTGAACCCGCGCATAGATCAAGGAAAGAAAAAGACTCTTCTTGTTTTTGAGTTATAAGAGTTTCTATGAGCTGCTCCGCCCACCACTCTGTTTCTGGACGAGGAATAAGAGGAAACGAATCTAAACGAATATGAAGACCTAAGAAGGGAATCCATCCGATAACGTAGGCGAGCGGTTCGCCAGAAGACAGACGCGCTAGGTCTTCCGTAAGGTCTACGGTTGTATCTCCGTCGTACTTATCACGAACGAGGTGTGCGATATCCTGCGAGCTAATATCCATCTCCTTACTATACCTCGCTCAGTTGCACGTGCTCGTTCGCGTGTATCGACATCAGTCAATAATCATGGTATATCTTTGCCTGGCTGTTCACTAAAACGGGAGGGCTTTATGAAAACGGCGGTCATGATTCACCGCAATAAAGAACGGGCTACGGCCTGGAGGGCTCTTCATTTCTTTCGTGACTTAGCGAAGAAAACGGAGCACTATCACCGCATTTTTGGATTCATTCCGACGTGGAGATTCAGGGCCGAATATCAGTCGCCCTTGCGACTTGGCGGCAATGAAAAGGACCCGCCTGCGCAAGATAGTCTGTTCTATATTGAGGGCAAACGTCCATTCTCGTCAGTCTGGATTCCCATTCTCTCGGTTCGTTTCTTCCCCGTGGAAATTTCTAATATTCCGCTTCATGAAAAGATGCAACTACGCGTTGCAAAATCAAAGAAGCGAAAAATTCGGGATTTACCGGTATGCGAGATTCACGAAGCGCGTATAGTGATGCCCTATATTCGGGAAGACCTTGCACGATTCGTTTCCGAGGCGATTGGGGATTACCAGATTCGGTATCTATCTGTTCCCAATAATGGACCTCTTCGCAAGGGAAAACCTCTTGAGAAGTGGCAAATATGTACCTAGACGGCCGGATGAAGCATCGCTTCATCCGGCCGTAAGTCTTTACTACAAAAGAAAAGACCCGGCATGTGCCGGGTCTTTTCTTTTGTGCGGGCGTAATTAGTAGCCACCACGGTCACCGCCGCCGAAGCCGCCGCCGTAACCGCCACCGCGGTTACCACCACGGTCTCCACCGCCGTAACCGCCACCACGGTTTCCACCGCGATCGCCGCCACCAAATCCACCACGGTCCCCACCCTCGCGAGGAGGACGGTCACCCTGAGGACGTGCCATAGAAACTGAGAGCATACGGCCATCAAATTCTTTGCCATCCCAACGATCAATAGCAGCCTGAGCTTCTTCCTCAGATGCCATTTCTACGAAGCCGAATCCGCGTGAGCGGCCAGTCATACGATCGCTGATAATGCTAACAGACGTAACGGTACCAGCTTCTTCGAAAATGGTACGCATCTCGTCTTCGGTTGTGCGGTAAGGAATACCGCCTACATAAAGCTTGCTTGTTGCCATGTGGGCTGTGAGATACTTGGATAACCTCGCCGCTCGAACACTTTGATGCAGCACTTATGCCGCGCGAAGCTTAATCTAACCTGCGAGTTATATTCACTATGCTACAGAGAAGGGCATAATGCAAGATTTTTCACTCGCATTGTGGATAGCTCGTCAAGTGTCTCACTTAGCAGGTACGACTCTCAAATTCTCGGATAGAGCGATTGCGGTGTATGAGCTCGTCGTTGCGAACCGAAGAGAAAAACTCGTACTCATTTCGGCAATGTCGGCCATAAAAATGGAGAAAATCGGAGAGAATTGGCGTGTCGCGCAAACGAGCCTCATGCAGCTCAACGAACTTTGAATATTGCTCGTATGCATGGCTTTCAAACAAGAAATTAAGTTCTAGTGCAGCGCGGCGAGAGAACATATAGAGAATGAACACTGCACAGAAGTAGAAGAATGCGAACAAAAGCGGAATAAGCGTATGACGAAAAAAGCCAGTACACTTTAGTCTCTTAGTTATCTGTGTAATGACGACCACATGCATGGTCTCGTTGTCTTGTGCAGAGCGACTAAAAGCACTTGTTTTTGCGAGTTTAATAGCACGCTCCTCATCTCCATAAAAACTGGTTAGGAGTGTGTATGCCGCCACCTCCCATGATTGGTAGGGAATACGCGCAATAACTTCTACCGCTTTAAATTTTCCGTACGAGGGTCTAAACCCATATACCAAGTTCCCGGAAGTTACCAGAATCCACCCCAATATACGTGGAATGAGCATTGGTTTGTAGTGGTCATATGCTGCAGCATATTCTCTACGGAGTTCTGGATCGTTAAGGTGTTTAACAAGATCCTCATGATCTTTTAGGTCTTCGTGCATAGCGCTATCGTAGCATGCACCTACGGCAGTTTCCGTATCATATCTCGTTCAATATCAGCAAATGTTCCGTGTACTTTTTTTCCTGGATTGAATATATCTAACGGATCAAAAATATTCTTTGTCTGCTCGAATATTTTTACCATTTCGTCTCCAAAGAGCTGGCCTAGGTAGGGTGTGCGAATAATGCCGTCATTATGTTCGCCCGTAGTGGTGCCTCCGTACTTAATTACCAGGTCATATACACGAGGAGCGAGTTCGAGTACCACGGTGCGTGTCTCTGCCTTCGCGAGATCCATAAGAGGAATGATGTGGAAGTTACCATTTCCAATATGCCCCGCAATGGTGTAAATGAATTTGTCCTTGTACTCGTCGAGTAGTTGGTCGAGCTTGGGTAAAAATTCTGGGTAACAATCTGGAGGAACGACAAAGTCGTCTATAAAAGGTGCCGCATAGAGTCCGTGCACGTTTTTTCGAAGCAATGCAAAACTTTCTCTGCGTACTTTCCAGTATTTTTCAGCTTCGCGTTCGTTACGCTTCACACTCATAGTAAGTCCGAGAGGAAGGAGTGCACTTCGCGCTTGGTTTGCGGCAAAGAGTGCCTGTTCAGCGGTATCTTCTGAGAACTCCGCCATAAGTACGAGGGTGGGTACGCCACCTCGCAACACCATGGCGACTTCCGGAAGGAAGGAGAATCCAAGACGAGCGGCCCCCACAAGTCCCATTTGCATCAGCATTTGTGGCAAAAACTTTATAGCAAGTTTAAACGTGTTGTCGTCGTACGACTCGAAGGATTCAGGATTGAACGGAAGCACCCTTCGAACTATTTCGGGCAGGAGTGACAGGTCGGTGAGAAATACTACGAGCATTGCGCGGTGCTCCTGTTGCTTCACTAAGCGAAGCTTAAACTTGGTAGTGAGTGCGAGTGTTCCTTGAGCACCGCAGATGAGCTTCGCCAAGTTCATGTTGCAGGTTATAGGGTCCATCACGTCCCACAGCGCGTACCCGGCGGAGTTTTTTGAAACCTTTGGTTTGGCAGCAGCTATTTCTTCTTTGTGATCTGCAAGCAATTTTGAAATATCACGATATATTTCTCCCTCACGAGTCAGGAGTAGTTTCTTTTCTTCTACTTCAGCGGGAGTAAGTGACCTAAAAAGGGCGCGAGTGCCGTCGTCGAGAATAACCTCGATTTCCTCGATATAGTCCATCGTCTTTCCATACTCAAGCGTGCGTTCGCCTCCGGAATTATTGTTTACGATGCCGCCGAGTGCACATAATTCACGCGAAGCAGGGTAGGAGGGAAGTATCTGGTTGCCTTTTGCGAGTGTCGCTTTTTCGAAGTCTCGGTAATACGTACCTGGTTCAACAGTAGCGAAACCGTCCTCTACCTCAATCACCTTGTTCATGTATTTGGTGAACACCGCCACAACGGAGGTGGTGAGTGGTCCTCCTGACATGTCGGTTCCTGCTGAACGAGCCGTTATAGAAGCGAGCACTCCTTCTTGTTTTGCTTCTCGCACTGCTTTCACCATCGAGACTACATCGCTTGGGTCTTTCGGATACACCACCACTTCTGGAATGCGTACAAAAATACTGGTGTCGCGACTATACTTTGTCCGGTCAGCTTCGGTAGTTGAAACTTCGCCTCGCATAGCAGTACGTAGACGCGCCGAAAGGGAGGAAGGGTTCATAGCCGTAGGATAGCATTGCTGTATATAGACTTGTAACTTCAAAAGAGTGTCCTTGGCATTTTTTACCGATACTGTTTCAATTCCGGATTCTTTTACCACTTCGTCGTTCCCTCCAGGCATAAGCGCGTCTCCGTAGTAGCGCATGCGCTCTATAGGAATACTTGTCTTTTCAGAAAGTTTGCGAACACCGTACGCTTTATTAATTCCGTGCAGCGTGACATCTATTGAGGTAGCTCCGCCAATTTTCACATCGAATCCCTCGAGGCGTTCGTGTGCATATGCTCGAAGCGCTTCCCGTTTTGTGTGAGTGGGATCCCACGAATGTTTAACCGCTGGAGGAGCTTGTTGTCCGAGCGCGGAAAGAGTAATTTGAGCGCCGCGGTTTTCTATGCGAGGACCATATGTCTTGCTTTCGCTATCTATCACACCTGTTTCAGTAACGGCTGATTCAAGCACGGCAGTAATATGTTCGGCGTCCTCTGGCTTCATGCGCTCCTCGTAGAGTGCTGCCCAATTTCCAGCCTGGTAGGTGTAGAGTGCCGCGCCCGAAGTCGGGAGAATATACAGCCGGTCGAGTCTTGCCGTCCTGGGCATTTTCTCAATGACTTGTTTTTTGAACTGAGGAAACGCTCCACCTGAAATAATGGCGAGCGGTACATGGGTTAGAAGGGTGGCAAGAACGTGTGCCATCTCGTCTGGTATCGCCTGTTTGCTTTCGGCGAGTGTGTCGTCCAAATCAAACACGAGCAGTAGAGGAGTAGAGGGAGATTTCATAGATTCTACGTAAGTGCCGCCATAATGCGTGCAAGACTTCCAACTGCCACTCCAAGCACTTTGTCTCCGCCACCGTAGTACATGAATACCTGGTCACCGCGAACCACCGCGCCACAGGTAAATACGACTTGGTTTACTTCTCCAGCCTTTTCATATTCTTCCACGGGTTCAAATATTGGATCTGCAGTGCGCGCGAGCACCGTAAGGCCTGATGGGTCGAGCAATACTGCGCCGAGGCGGTAACGGCTGCGGTGAGAGACGCCGTGATAAATAAAAAGCCATCCCTCAGGTACTTTTATTGGAGCGCCACCAATACCCACCTTTGCGGCGTCCCACATGCCCTCACGAGGAGCGAGTATTTCGATACAGCGCGATACGCGTTTTGAGAAGGAGAGATCCGAGACAAGGTCCGCACACACTCGTCCATTAATGCGGTGATAGAGCACATACTGCCCATTCACCGCTTCTGGAAGCAGGGACACGTCCTTATCGTCCACTTCGTCGGGCGTCACGAGTACGGGACTCGTCCAAGCATCAAATTTTTCCGCCAAGAAGTCTTCTACTGAGATAGAGGAAAGCGCGCCACGAGGAGGACGAGCACCATCATATGCGGTGTAGGTCATATAGATTCGTCCATCAATGACTACTGCGCGTGGATCTTCGCATCCGGAGTTTCCATTTGGGGACGTGTTCTTTTGTTCAAACTCTGCTCTTGGCACATATATAGGAGTGTCGCTACGGTAATCAATATGAACGCCATCGAGACTTCTTGCGTACCCCACGGTGGAGGTGTGATTGGTGCCCATGGCACGGTAGAGAATATGGACAGAACCATCAAGGTCTATGGTGGCTGCGTTGAGTACTGCCAAGTCCTCAAATGAGTGATCGGCGATTGGCGACAAAATAGGATTCTCAGGTGCTCGTACAAAGGTGCGTGCTGGCTCGCTGGTATCAAGGTCACGCAACAAATCAGAAAGCCTAACGGACGCTTTTGCAGCTAGGGTGTCAGCTGCGCCGTAGTAGATATCAAGGCGGTCACCCTCAATGACTGCCCCTGAGGGAAAGACGATGTTTGGAATGAGTCCATAGAGCTCGTAAATTTCTTCTGGCACCATAAACGGATAGGTGCGTGAGAGCACTACTTGCGGATTATTCAAATCAAGCAAGGAGGCTTCGATGCAGAAGGTGCGTCTGCGTTCTTCGTAGTAATGCTGAATGTAGGAATAAATAAAGAGCCATCCCTTTTCTGTCTTAAGGGGTGTTGCTCCTACTTCAACATGTTCCTCATCTGTGCGACGAATATCGGGAAGGGCATGAGAGGGAAGCTCAGTAAGCCACTTTTCCCAATAGGCCTCTTCGTAAAAGTCACTGACTTGATCTGCATAGGCAAAAGCGATAGTGGGACGAGGATGCTCTAGAGTCCAGTCAGTGTGTGCGGTGAGTAGGAGAACAACCTGGCCGTTAATGCGTTCCGGAAACAGTGTGGCTGCTTTTGCATTAAAAGGAGTCACCAAGTGCTTTTCGTAGAGTTTGTCAGGAGAGTCGCCAATAGCTACGGCAACTTTTATGTTCTCGGGACCATACGGAAACCCGCCAAGCGCGGTATAAAACACATACCAGCGACCCTCAAAGAATGTGGCGCGCGGGTCTTCACACCCAAACGCGTCGTAGGGTTCTGTGGGCATAACCACTTGCGTGCGCGAATGAAAATGTACACCGTCTTCGCTTCGAGCAAACCCAATAGACGACTGACCTGCATGAGGAGATACGAGTGCATCGGGGTTCCCGATAGCTCGGTAGTACATAAGAGTTTCGTCACCTTGTTTGACCACAGACGGATTAAACGCCGCTAACGCTTCCCACGGATACTCACGCCTCGGGGAAAGGATTGGATTTTCAGGATGACGTCGAATAACAAACATAGAAAGTTAGGTTAGAGCGAGTAATGACGGCGCACGATGGTTTGCAAGTGAGCGCGCAAACTCCGTAAGTGGAGCTGCGGCAGCACACACGTGATTATCTGCGGCGCCGTAGTAGACCATGAGGTGTTCATCTTTTACGACCGCACCACAGCCATACACAATACCGGGCTTAGCACCGCTCATCTCGTAAGAAGCATTTGGTTCAAGTACCGGCACCGGCGCGCGCGCGATAACCCGGGTGGGGTCATTCTCATCAAGAAGCATGGCACCCATTTTGTATTTGTGCGGCTCGTTATGCGCCATAGCGTGATAGAGAAGGAGCCAGCCATACTTCGTGCGAATAGGTGGTGGACCCGCGCTACGCATACGTTTGTGCCAGGCGAGTGGCCTGTCGGGTACGCGCTGCGGGTCGGGACTTTCGAATCGCTCGTAGGAAGTTGTGCCCGATTCAAATTCATCGCGGTATTCAATACGTACATGATTCGCATCTGCTCCATGAAGATTATGAAGCATGGCAAATTTCCCGTTAATCTTTTCTGGGAAGAGCATCCAGTTTTTATGTATTTGCCCGGCCGGGGAGAGGTATGCCACCGGATTCCATCTCCAACGCTTTGCAAGGAAATCTTCCTTTGCTATCGAAGTAAGTCCTACGCGAATAAAGTCCCACCCATCAAACATATTAAAGGTCATGTAGATTCGATTGTTGATGTCGACCATACGCGGATCCTCAATACCACCCCAGCTGCCACCAGAAGGGTAATGGGCAAGTGAATACATCTGCGGCCCTTGTGGTCGAATACGTAAACGACGTGGGTCTTGTACGGCAAAGACTGGTTCAGGGTGACGGTCGTCAAAATGCACGCCGTCAGCAGACGAGGCATACCCAATACGAGACACTCCATCACCTCCAATCGCTCGGTACAAAAGATGTACGCGTCCGTCCTCGTGGAGTGCAGCGGGATTAAGGGTGGCTTCTGCTTCCCACTGATGTTTGCTTGTAATGACAGGATTGTCTTGTGCTCGTCCGAGCTCCGGAATATCTGCGTTCTTAGTTCGGGCAAAGAGGTGGGGATACTTTTGCTGTACGACCCCAAAGAGTGTTTTTGCGGCTCCTACGAGAAAGAGGAGTGAAATACCCAGAGCGACTAGGTATACAAGGAGTAGGGGAAATCCTTCAAGCATGGTCTAGGTACGGCCGTAGACGTCGTCCAGGCGTTCTATGTCGTTTTCATCAAATTCTCCAAATGCAATTTCAAGTACGGTGATTCCAGAAGGGCCGCCCAGTAGTCTGTGCGTGCTTCCAAGCGGCGCTTCAATACTGTCTCCTATCACTACTTCGCTATCCACTCCGTCTATATGAGCGACTCCCGAACCCTCAATTACACGCCAATATTCTTCGCGCTTTCGGTGTTTTTGGAGTGAGAGCTGCTGTCCCGCTTCTACGCGCAGAAACTTTACCGTAGTGGGTTCGTTTAAGGTGAATCGTTCAAACCATCCCCATGGTCGTTCTTCGCGATAATGGTTTGGGAGCATGGACATATACTCTCTCTACAATACCGCACGAAGCACTCTATATATGGGGATAGTCTGACTCTGTGTGTATAGAAAAAGGCCAGCGCTTCTGCGCTGACCCTTTCATCAATTCATATATTTCTTCAGCAGTGTTCAGATGTCTGATGACACGCCGAAACGATCCATAAGTTCCCGTGCGCATCGTTCTTCACGATTGCGCAGGTAGGCTTCCCTTGCCGCCTGACTCATCTGGGCGGCCTCGGGCAGAGATGACTCAAACCTGCGGGCCTGAGCCACACAGACCCTCGGCGGAATCTTCGTGACCACAAGGTCGAGGATGGTCTCGATGACGTTTTGCGTGGTGATGCGCTCGGTTCCCGTTTGGGGAGCGGCAAGCGCAAGCGTGGCGACCATGCTGGCGGCAATTCCCATTTCAAGCATCGGAAGTCTCCGGTTCGGTGCGCTCCGGAAAGTATTTCCAGAGAAGAGCAACTGAGAGAGTTATCGCACCCTTACTGTGCAGAAGCAAGGCCTAGTGGTGGACACCCACAACCTTAAAATTGAAAAAAAGATTCAGAAGATAGTTAGCCATGCCTACGAAACAGGCCACAAGGACTCGTGCAAACAGGTAGTATTGGTTCGCATAGGTAACGAGGAGTAATACTCCAAACGTCGTGATGCTTGCTCCGGCTAACGCAATGAGAATAAAAAACGTGTATCCAACACGGTGCCCCTGCTTCGTACCCCGAAACACAAACGTGCGACTTATAAGGTAATTGATACTCACGGCTACCAGAAAAGCTCCAGGTGTTGCGATGTAGTAGGGAACCCCGAGTTTCTCCGTAACGAGGAAGAGAAGCAGTAAATCAAACGCAAGTGTAGATCCGCCGACCAGCGCATACTTAAGAAAACGTATGAGCGCTTTTTGATTATGAAGAAACACATCCATATACACATTTTAGCTCCTAAAGTGCCAAATGGTATACTGCTAGATACCTATGACACATGACATTCCGGCGCTTAAAATTACAGATTTAAAGAAGGTATACGAAGGGGAAAAGGGGAAACCCGGAACGGAAGCACTAAAGGGAGTATCACTTACGGTAGCTCATGGAGAGTTTTTTGCTCTCCTAGGTCCCAACGGTGCCGGAAAAAGTACCCTTATTGGTATTACCTCCGGACTCACTACCAAGACCTCAGGAACAGTAGAGATTGCCGGCATTTCCACCGATACTAATCCAGATAAGGCAAAGGAGTACATTGGGCTCGTGCCGCAGGAACTCAATTTCAATATTTTCGAAAAAGTGATTGATGTGGTCTTGGACCAAGCTGGATACTATGGTATTCCCCGTGCTGAAGCGCTTCCTCGTGCGGAAAAGTTGCTCAAAGACCTCGGTATTTGGGAAAAACGTGACCAAAAAGTTCAAGCACTCTCTGGAGGCATGAAGCGCAGATTGCTTATCGCACGCGCGCTTGTGCATGAGCCAAAGGTATTGCTTCTCGATGAGCCAACCGCAGGCGTTGATGTGGAGCTTCGTCGTGGCATGTGGGATTTCCTTCGAGCGCTCAACGAAGCTGGTACTACTATCATTTTGACTACCCACTACCTTGAAGAAGCAGAGCTATTGTGCCGTCAGGTAGCAATTGTGAATAAGGGTCAGATTATTCAGGAGGGAAGTGTGAAGGAATTGCTCACCAAACTCAATTACGTAACCTTGATACTTGATACTCGAGCACCAGTATCCATTGCACAGCTCGAGCTCCTGCGTCCACTTGCAATAAAGCCTCTAGACGAAACCACTATGGAGCTCACGCTCGCACCTGGAGACTCGGTAAATAATGCTATCCGGGATTTTACCAAGGTAGGAGTAGAAATAGCCAATATCCGCAATAACGGCTCCAGGCTTGAAGAAGTATTCATGAATCTCATAAAGAACTAAGACTATGCAACGCTCACCCGCACTCACTGGTTACTACACGATGGTACGTAAGGACTTTGTCCGTATCGTACGTATTTGGTCTCAGACACTCCTACCGCCGGTTATCACGATGTCGCTATACTTTGCGATTTTCGGCACCTTTATTGGAAGTCAGGTACAGGCGATACATGGCTTTCCGTATATTCAGTTTATTGTGCCGGGCCTGGTGATGATGGCAGTTATTACTGCGGCATACATGAACACCGTATCCACGTTCTATTTTGCGAAGTGGCAGCGAACTATTGATGAGTTGCTCGTATCTCCGATGCCCACGTGGGTGGTGATTGCAGGCTTTGTGTCGGGCGGTCTCATGCGCGCATTTCTTGTGGGTACGTTAGTGGTACTGGTATCACTGTTCTTCA
>CAZYDN010000005.1:24945-30836 GCA_964646315.1 uncultured Candidatus Saccharibacteria bacterium | reverse complement strand
TGTTTTGTAACTTCGCCTACGCGCCGCCACCAAAACCTGAACGACTCTTAGCCTTCCCAAGCTGCATACGTCCCGCAAGACCCTTTGCAACCTTCTTGTCTGAAACAACTTCAGCCTGAACTGGCTCTTTAGCGCCACCAGTGTGGTCCTCGTGTTCATGAGCCTCGATACGAGCAGCGTGCTTCTTAGCTTCTGCCCTTACCTCCTTCTTAGGGACAATCTGCTTGCCACGATACATACCAGTTGTCTCGTCGATACGGTGAGGAAGACGCAATGCGCCTGACTCTTTATCGGTAACAATAGACCCCTCCACGAGAGCGTGGTGGCTACGACGGTTTTTGGTATGGGAACTGGTGTGGCGCATTCGTACTGACATATAGTCACTACCCTACCATTTGGGCTATAAAAAGCAAACACCACCCGGACTCCTAAGAATCGGGTGGTGGTATTGGATGACGGGTGGCGGACAGGAGTTCCGGGTCTCCTTTGCAGACACGTGCCTGCTTAAGCGCTAGCAGTGGTTCTGCTAGGCCCGGTACCGGCGGCGCTTGCATGCATTTCACAAGCGTGATGCCGATGTCTCGGTCGAACCCATCGAATTTCGCGCACCGCCTCAAGCCACAAGGAAGCCCTTTATGAGCAGCTTCCTCGAAATGTTCTTTTTTTGCCACAAGCAACTCTCCCTAACGTCTCGTACTTGAGACCATAGCAATCTACGCTCGTCTAGGCTCGCGGTCAATGTGTATAAACGTTTTGCGATGAACAGGACTTACGCCATGCATACGTATAGCCTCTAGGTGCGCCTTAGTTCCGTATCCCTTATGGCCCTCAAACCCGTATGCAGGATAGTCTAGCGCGAGCTTGGTCATAAGGCGGTCGCGAGTGACTTTTGCTGCGAGCGCAGCAAGCATAATGGCAGGAATTTTTCCGTCGCCACCTATTATTGTTTCTTGTTCATATTCTTTGGGTGCGGAAAGTGAACCGTCTAGATATATTTTTCCACTAGACGGGTCTGGCATCAAAGACTTCACGCCCCGTGCAAGCGCATCGCGCACCGCATACGCAATTCCCTTCTCGTCTATCATCTTTTCCCCAGAAAGACACACTTTCACCCGTACATTCCCCGCTTTCACTTCTTGTATCAAAACTGCATAGAGCGCGTCCCGTTTCTTTTCAGAAAGCTTTTTGGAGTCATTGAGGCCAGGAAACGAAGCGAGCACATCGTACCCTTCAGCCACCATAGCCACCCCTACGGCAACGGGCCCCGCTAAAGGGCCTCGCCCTGCTTCATCAACTCCTACGATATAGCGCATCCCTCCACCATAGCAGACCCTCCTAACAGCCAGGTAAATTCTTCGCAGTCCCTACGCAGTAATACGCACCGGACTCAAGGCGAACATTTAAAGAGTACTCACACACATTTGTAGTACAGGTTCCCTGCCCTCCTCCATTTGGCTCATAGTTGTAATAGTGCGATGCGTCGTTGAGAGGATCCACCGGTAACTGTTTGATATATGTTGGCACAAGAGCCGTGTAGATTGACGCGCTAGAGGTCCAGCCAGCTCCTGTGGGAGCAGAGCAATCATTATTACTTCCTTTACTAGAGTCGACACATTGTTCAGAAGGATAGTACCCATATGCAAGAAAATACAACTCTAGAGCATTTCTGATCTGTACAATATCTGACCTACGCTCCGCATCCCGTGCACGCATTCGAGCAGCATTAAGCGACGAAAGGACCACCGAAGAGAGTAATCCAATAATTGCCACCACAACTAATAGTTCAATCAAGGTGAACCCTCGAGAAATACGAAGCGACACCACCTCACTTGAATTCATAGGGGTGATGCTAAATGCCACCTGCAGAATTTTGGATTGGGGTAGCCGTCTGTACTGGCTTTTGGAAACCAGAAGCAATGACCCAAATAGTTGCAAATACTGCAATAACACCAATAACTGCAATAACCTTTTGAGCTTCCTGATTATTTTTTGCTAATCCAAGCGCGATAATGAGTCGAGCAAATGCAGATATACGCTCTTTAGGACGACGCGCGGTCGCATATGCTGGCTCTTTGAATGTAACGTTTGCCATATATCCTCTAGCGTACTCTCTAGAGCGTAGCGCCTATGACCAATGACTCCATTCTGGGGACAGAATGAGCCATTACTTCATTCCCTCTTAATTTTAAACAAGAAAAGCCGCGTCATTCTGACGCGACCCATTTTCTTACGGTAATAGAACTGTTCTCATACCCCGTATCGTCACTGCTTGATCCAGCACCACCGTAGCCAGAAGCAACACGCTCCCGAACAGAATACTTCCCGTGGAAAAGAAGAGTACGGTTGCTGTGGAAACGGTTACCCAGACCACAACCCCTGACCGCATGCGCCATAAATCATGAGCGAGCATGCGTTTGGCTTCACGTATCTCTTCACGAAGAAACTGATGTTTTTGATTGAGACACCAGATAGACACCATGGGTGTTACGAGTGCCGCGATACTATACGCGGCTATGATAGTGAGGCCTGCCTCGATCCCCATGATGAGTGCTTGGTCCTCTATAGGTACTATCCCATCGAAAGGAACAATCCGTGAGGCAAGATACAGCAGTGGCAGAATTACCAGTGCTCGAAACGCTTGCTCAAACAGCAATTCAAAAAGCGCGACGCGCTGAATATTCGTAGTCAGAACGACTCTCCCCAAGATAAAACAAAAAAATAGGTGAACACCCGCTATTGGTTATGCCATACATGCTGAACTGCTACAAGGAATAACCCGTTTCCCCACCCCTTCATTCATTTGCTATCCTGTGGGTAATGCCTGGCCGCTTCATTCATCTCCATACACACAGCCACTACAGCTTCCTCCAAGCTCTCCCCAAAGTGCCGGCCTTGGTAAAAGAGGCTAAGAAGAATGAGATGGATGCGATTGCACTCACTGACGCCGGGAACATGCACGGCGCTGTCGAGCTCTACAAAACCTGTGAGAAGCAAGGACTTAAAGCCATCATCGGTGTAGACACATATATAGCCCCTCGCTCTCGCCATGACCGCGACCCAAGTGAAGGCACTTCACATCAGCGCGCTCGTCTCGTGTTGCTTGCCGAAAACAATACGGGGTACCAAAACCTGATGAAGCTAGTCTCTCTTGCGTTTACTGAAGGATTTCACGAACGCCCTCGTATTGATAAGGAACTACTACGCGAATATACAGAAGGTCTTATCGCTATCATTCCGTCTTTTGCGGGAGATGTTGCCATTGCACTACGTGCCGGAGACGAACGCGGTGCCGCCGCAACACTTGCCGAATACGTAAGTATTTTTGGCACCAATAATGTATTCCTTGAGGTGTCGCACCATCCTCGTGTAGAAGGTCACGAGAAGCGCATGCAAATGATTCGTGAGCTTTCGCAAACATCAAGAGTACCGCTCGTGGCTCAACACGATGTGTACTATCTCCATAGCGACGACCGTGAAGCCACTGAGGTGATGCGTCGCATCGCGCACGGAACCCGTGGAGGAAACGAGGAGGAGGATTTCTCCTTTGTTACGCAAGAACAAATGCTTACGTGGTTTAAAGATATTCCAGACGCGGTGCTGCGTTCCGGGGAAATTGCCGACCGCTGCAATGTGACGATGGAGCTTGGAAGCTGGAACTTCCCTGCCATAGGCACCGACGAGGGCAAAACTCATCCCCAAATGCTTCGAGAAAAAACTATCGCGGGACTCACCGGAAGAGGGATGGAACTCACTCCCGAAGTGGAGGCGCGCATTGAGTATGAGCTGGACGTCATCATTACGAAGGGATTTGCTCCCTACTTCCTTGCGGTATCCGACCTACTCCAGCACGCAAAGTCCGTCGGTATTTTGGCTACTACGCGTGGTTCAGCTGCAGGTTCCCTTGTGTCGTATCTAAACGGCATCACCACCGTGGATCCTATCGCCTACAAACTTCCCTTTGAGCGATTCCTGAACCCTGAGCGACCAAAGGCTCCTGATATCGACATGGACTTTGCTGATAACAGACGCGACGAAATGATTGCATATGCAAAGGAGAAGTACGGGGAGGATCACGTGGCGCAGATTGGAACTTTTGGCACCATGATGGCGCGTGCTGCAGTGCGCGACGTAGCACGCGCGCTTGGGCACGCGTATCGTACAGGAGACCGTCTCGCTAAACTTATTCCGATGGGTAGTCAGGGATTCCCCATGACTATTGCACACGCACTTGAACTCGAACCAGAACTCAAGCAGCTCTACGACGAAGACGATGAGTCTCGAGAAATCATAGACCTCGCACAGCGTATTGAAGGCTGCGCTCGTCAGACAGGCGTACACGCTGCGGGTGTGGTGATTGCCCCTACCCCACTTACAAATTGGACCCCCGTTCAGCTCGACCCCAAAACCGGAAAACTTATCACGCAGTACGACATGCATGCAGTGGAAGACGTAGGTCTTCTAAAATTCGACTTCCTCGGTATTAAAAATCTCGCGATTATCGCAGACGCAGTGGAGCGTATTCGTGAGGGTAAGGGTATCTATATAGATATTGAAAATATTCCGATAGACGACAGCGCAACGTACGCCATGCTCGCGCGCGGAGAAACCGAAGGTACCTTCCAGCTCAACGGTTCTGGTATGACCCGATATCTAAAGGAGCTACGACCCACCAGTATTCACGACATCAATGCGATGGTGGCGCTCTATCGCCCTGGTCCGATGGAAACCATTCCGCAGTACATCGAGCGCAAACGCAATCCGCGCATGGTGACGTACCTGGATGAGCGCATGAAGGACTATCTCGATACGTCGTATGGACTTCTGGTGTATCAAGATGACGTGCTTTTGACCGCTATCACTCTTGGCGGATATTCCTGGCTTGAGGCAGACACCCTGCGAAAAGCTATGGGTAAGAAGATTCCCGCGGAAATGGAGGCGCAAAAGGAAAAACTTCTATCGGGCTTTATGGACCACGGCAAGCTCACGCGCGCCAAGGCGGAGCAAATTTGGAAACTCATCGAACCGTTCGCGGCCTACGGATTCAATAAGGCCCACGCTGCTTGTTACGGAAAAGTTGCCTATCAAACTTCTTACTTGAAGGCTAACCATCCTGTGGAATATATGGCAGCACTTCTTACCGCTGACGCCGGTGATACGGAATCTATTGCTATTTTGGTAGCTGAGTCTGATCGTCTTGGTATCCCCGTTCTTCCTCCAGATATTAATGAAAGCGGGAGCGACTTCACCGTGGCTGGAGCTGGCCGCGACACGATTCGATTTGGGCTTACCTCTATTAAAAACTTTGGCGAGGGTATCTCGCGCGCCATCATCGAGGAGCGCGCCCGTGGGGGACCTTTTGCAACTCTCTCTGAGTTTCTCTCCCGAGTAGGAAGCAAGAACTTAAACAGAAAGTCTCTGGAGAGTCTTATTAAGTGTGGAGCACTCGACACGTTTGGCAGTCGTGCACATTTGTATGCACACATTGAGTCACTCCTTTCTTTTCATAGAGACACCACTGCTGCGGCTCCGCAAGATTCTTTGTTTGGCTCTTTGATGTCTACCGCTCCCACACTCACCCTTCCCCCCGACACACATGAGACCACCCTCATCGACAAGCTCACGTGGGAAAAAGAACTCTTAGGTATTTATGTGTCTGGTCACCCGCTTGATAGTCACACAGAAATGAGCGCCAAGTCTGGCACGTCTATTGGAGCGCTCAAGGTTGATCCGAAAGCCGGTATGACCGTTATCCTTCCAGTGCTCATTCTTGATGTGCGCAGTATTCTCACCAAGAAGGGTGACAAAATGGCGTTCGTAAAATTTGAAGACAAGACAGACAGTATTGAAGGCGTAGTATTCCCGAAACTCTATGCTGAACACTCAAAACTTCT